>JAEXJU010000323.1 GCA_023448955.1 Bacteroidota bacterium | reverse complement strand
TACAGCAATCTATAAGATAAAGAATATTTTTCTCCATTAATTTCAACGGCTTGCTTTTCCTTCATGGTTTGTAATAACTTAGTGAAGTCACCAAAAAATTTTTTGTCTAAATAAATACTGTATAAGTCATCACTTCTTTTAATCGTCGAACCGCTCTTAATATCGTTCCAGTCCTCGTTCCATTTCAATGGTTCTTCAGGCGAGTAACTATACTTTGTCGCCATAACTTCAAAGGTATCTGGTAGCCATTCTTTTGCTTTACTTTCATTGTAATTGACAATACGATCAAATACAGTTAAGAAGTCTTTTGGGGTATTTTGTCGAGCATCACTATTAATTCCCCTTATTTGGCCATATACACTGATTTCTTTTAGTGTATCAAAGTTAAAAATAATAATATTGGTCGGTTGGTCTGTTTTACTTGAAGCTTCAATAAAGTCTTCTTGTTTTATTAAATTGTCTGTGATTCCAAGTGATTTAATTATTTCCTGCGCTGTCGTTCTGTCATTTGACACTTCATAGTATTTCCATTGTTTATTGACTATTTTTTTGTAAATTATTTGCCCACTTTCATATAAGGCAAAAGTAGGGACGTCAGAACCGATAACCATTAGCCAAGGGTCTGTTTCAATTAAAACAACAATGGGTTTTCCATATTTTTCATTAAAGGTTTGTCCGAATGTAACCGTCAAATTCAAGGTTAGTAATATTGTCAAAATCTTTTTTATCATATCAGTTGTATTTTTTAAGTGATAAACAAAGTCAAGCAATTATGCTTTAATAAGCTGATTGGAGATGATTCCATTCCTCGGTCTCACGAATTACCCAGAATGATAGCTACATAATTGTTGGAGAATATTTCGTCAAGTCGAACTTAATAAAAAATAGTGTACTTCATACGATGAAAATGAAATTTTTTAGGTACAGGACTAAGTCTGCAAAAGGATCTACCCCGGCTCTTGTTTATTTGTATCCAAATGCGGTTAAAACAAAAAAAGCTAATCACAAGATTAGCTTTTTTTGTTTGTGATCCCGCTGGGATTCGAACAAAGCCCGAAAATCTGCAAAATAAAGGGAGAAACGGTATATAGTGGTGGAATAAAAAGCTTTTATTGAGTATTATAGCTCAAAATCTTTTAATAGTGCTATGACGATTTGATCTATGAATCTTCAAAACTATATGGTTCATTCTGTTAAAATGTTATAATCTTTGTCAATCCAGAGGATTAGAAATTATTAGTTTTTTTTGATGAAAAAAGAGTTGGTCGGATTTGTGCTGTCAACGAAGATAAATTATTCCGACCTTATTTATCTGTTTGATTTAGTTGGTTTTGGAAATGTGAGAAGCATCCTAATTGGCTCTTAAAGCTATCTCGATAATTTTCTGATGGATCCTGAGGGAAAAATCATTTCTAGGAGTGATAATAAAAAAGGGTATTGGAAAAGAACAGTAGAATGTTTTAATAAATCAATCAATGGTTAATGTTTTTTAGTAAATCACGGTCTTTTGAAAGAAATATTTTCGTTTCGAAAAGGTTTTCGTAGAAAGAACAAACGTTTGCTTGTGAAAAAAAAGTAAAAGTAAAAGAAACTTTTATCTACATTGGATAGACATTCCTAAATACAGGAAAATAAAAGAACCAATATAAATTATGATAAGTATTCCGTTTTTTCTAAAAAATAGATTGTCTAATGATCTCCTTGAAAGTTGTTCTGCATTATTAAATCACTATAACATAAAATATACACGGAACAAATTGAATGAATTTCTGGAATCTCATGTAGAATATCCCTCACTTCTTGCCATTAAGGATACCCTAAATGAATATGGAGTCGCCAATGTAGCCGTCCGTAAGGGATCGTTTAATTACATAGAGTTTGAAACACCCTTTATCTGTTCTATACAGAAGCCTTATTGGGCTAAGGCTAGTTTCGTTTTAGTAACCTCTACGGAAGAAAATCAGATAACCTATCTAGATCCCGAAAATTTTGTAACAACTGATTTATCTATAGAAGAATTTGAACGAATTGATAAAGGAATAGTCTTATTAGTTGATGGATCTGAAGCAAAAGATGAAATAGATTATAAGAAAAATAAAAAAGAAGAAAGATTAAATACGGTTATAAAGCAGCTTCCTATCAATATATTATTAGGTATTTCTCTACTAACAGTATTTTTCTTATTGTACGAAGAAAGGACAATATTTAGTTGGTTACATATAGGTTTTATAATCAGCAGTTTGTCAGGTGTTGTTTTATCCTCTAAGATTCTTCTCTATAATATTGATTCCGAGGATCCTTTTTTAAAAAGTGTTTGCGGTATGTTAAAAAAGCAGTCAGATTGTAATGCGGTACTTTCTTCATATGGAGCAACATTTATGGGTATAAGTTGGTCCATATGGGGATTTTCCTATTTTGTGACTTTCTTTGTCAGTATAATATTTTTTGCAGGTAGTTTAAACAATATATGGCTTTGGTCCCTTATATCTGTGTTGGCTAGCTTTTATATTCTTTTTTCTCTATATTACCAATGGCGTGTGGTAAGGCAATGGTGTCCTCTTTGTTTAACAATACAAATTATTTTAGGTATTAACCTCGTTATTGGATTGATTAGTCTTTCTATTTTTGAAGATTTTCAGAAAAAGATAGACTATCATAATGTATTGTCGGTCTTTTTTATTGGAATGGGAGTTCTTGTCTTGGCGTATTTATTAATTCCTATTATCAAAAGAGCAAAAGATAGTCACCTCTTTGAAAAACGTTGGAAAAAACTGCATTATAATCCTGTTATTTTTAAATATTTACTTGCTTACAACGAATCTATTTCTATATCTCCCGAAGGATTGGGAATAGTACTTGGGAATAAATCTGCATCAACAGAAATTATCAAGGTCTGCAATCCATATTGCACCCCATGTTCAAAAGCACATCCTGAATTAATCTCTATTTTAAAAAATAACCGAGATGTTAAAGTGCGTATAATCTTTACTGCCTCGGTTAATGATGGAGATATGAGAACTGCTCCGGTGCTGCATTTGTTGGCAATTCAGGATAGGTATGATGATATTGTAACTCATCAGGCATTAGATGACTGGTATCTTTCGACGAAAAAAAATTTTACTGCTTTCGCAGCAAAATATCCAATCAACAGCGAACTAAAGGAACAAAAAAACCAAGTTAAAGCAATGCGAGATTGGTGCGATACAATGAAAATCCGTGCAACTCCCACATTCTTTATTAATGGTAGAGAATTACCCGATAGCTATGAAGTAAAAGATTTGAAGAATTTTTTCTAGATTAAAAAATGCCCGAGCCAGTTCGAAATGTACTCGGGCAAAGGGGGCTCACAAAATCTCTCTTTTAAAGACTGTAACAAAGT
>JAEXJU010000297.1 GCA_023448955.1 Bacteroidota bacterium | reverse complement strand
TAGAGTAGTAGATGGTGCGACAGGTGCTCAATTCCTGCAAACCCTTAGAACTTATCTGGAAAGTCCTTTGACTTTGCTTTTAGGATAAAATATTTTTGAGATATATCATAAAACCTTCTAGTTTCTGCTGGAAGGTTTTTTTTTACATTTTTTTACACCGCAACTGCGTGAGGGATGGTAGCGGATATCCTTTTTGCCTATCCAAAACTGATTGTTAATACCTAATCCCTGAAAGGCAAAAAGATAGCAGTGGACAGCCCGGCCCGCTTGTTTTTGCCATTGAGAAAACGTTCTTTGGCGTGGTAAACTGTATTGGCAAAAACAAAGGGACACGCCCAAATATTTCAATTTAGATAATCAGATTTGGATTATATTTGCATCGTGAAAAAGCTAGGTTTCTTATTTCTATTTGCAAACGTGTTTGTGTTCGGGCAGGATCATCTGTCGGGCTTTAATATGATGTCTTTTACTTATAAAATGAATCCGAAATGGATGGCTTATTTTGAAGTGCAGACAAGAGCCAGAAAGGATTATACTGTAATTGATTATTATGAAACCAAGGGTGGCATAGGCTATAATCTGAATAAAAATAACCAGGCATTTATAGGTGTCGGCAGATATGGAACTTATGAGAAAATGAAGATTTCTCAGGAAGAATTCCGAATGTGGCTGCAATATACATTTACGCAACGTTTTGGAAGACTGAAACTGGATCACAGAGGCAGGGCAGAACATAGATTTTTCTATGCGAGCCAAACAGGAGAACACACCGAAGCAAACCGTTTCCGTTACAGGCTGAGTGCTACTGTGCCTATCAACAAGCCGAAAGTTCAGGAAGAAACTTTCTTTGTGAATGCTTTTGAGGAGATTTTTTTAGGACCGAAAGAACCAGCTTTTAAGCGCAATCGAACTTTTGCAGGTTTGGGTTATCAATTTAATAATTCATTGTCGGCGACTACAGGCTATATGTTCCAAAGGGAATTTGCACTGAAAGGTAATGAAAATTATCACTTTCTTTATTTTTCTCTCAACTTTACATTTGATTCTTCGGATGATGAGAAAGATATTGTAATTCCTATGGTGGATTAGAGAAATTTTTCTCGCTGATTTTAATACTTTTCAGAAAGATAAAGGTACGCCTTCAGATATTTATTGAAGCGTTTTAAATCTTTTTCCTGTAATAATTCTGTGCATCTTGTGAGATCCATATTATCCCGAAGATCATTCAGCTTGACAGCAATGGCCAATGGACTTTTCTCGATTCTGGCTATGAAAGCATCGTAATTGATATGTTCTTCTTCACGTTTTGTCAGACATTCCACAGCTTCCAAAATATAATCCGGAAAGCCTTTTTCTTTTAAGTATTCTAAAGAAAATTCCGGATGGTCTTCTACAACATCATGGAGAACACCGACAATTTTTTCGTCAATGGTTTTTCCGGCATTCATCACACGAAAAACGTGACCAAGATATGGCGCATCATATTTGTCCGTCTGCTTTTTGTGTGCTTTGGTAGCGATTTTTATGGCTTTATAAAGGAGTTCGTGGGTTGACATTGAGTATTAATAGTTTTAAAAAATGAAATTAGAAAAAAACCTTAACTATATCTGTTAAGGTTTTATTAAATTAAGTATTTATCTTCCCTTCAATTCATCCAGTAATCGCTCCAAAGAATTAAGATCAGAAATCAAAACTTCTCTAGCTTTTGCGCCATTGAAACCGCCGACCACACCTGCAGCTTCCAACTGATCCATAATTCTTCCCGCTCTGTTGTAACCTAGTTTTAATTGTCTCTGCAACATAGATGTAGAACCTTGCTGCGTAGAAATTACGATTCTTGCCGCATCTTCAAACAATGCATCTTTTTCGTTCGGGTCAAAAGCGCCAACTGTAGAACTGCCTTCTTCTCCGGAATATTCTGGAAGTAGATATGCATCTGAATAGCCTTTTTGCTCACCAATGAATTCCGCTACTCTTTCTACTTCTGGTGTATCTACAAATGCGCACTGAAGACGCGTGAGATCATTTCCGTTGAAGTAAAGCATATCACCTTTTCCTACCAGTTGTTCCGCTCCCGGCGAATCCAGAATGGTTTTGGAATCTACACCGGAAATCACCCGAAAAGCAACCCGTGCAGGGAAATTGGCTTTGATCATACCGGTGATGACGTTTACGGAAGGTCTTTGTGTTGCAACAATCAAATGAATACCAATTGCTCTTGCTAACTGTGCTAACCTTGCAATCGGATGTTCTACTTCTTTTCCGGCGGTCATAATCAGGTCGGCAAATTCGTCCACAACCAGAACGATGTATGGCAAATATCTGTGGCCATTTTCAGGATTCAGTTTTCGTTGAGCAAATTTTGCATTGTATTCTTTAATGTTCTTACAGAAAGCATTTTTCAGCAACTCGTAACGGTCATCCATTTCGATACAAAGTGAATTCAAAGTATTAATTACTTTCGCATTGTCGGTGATAATCGCATCTTCTGTATCAGGTAATTTCGCCAGATAATGTCTTTCAATTTTTGAATAAAGTGACAATTCCACTTTTTTCGGATCCACCATTACGAATTTTAGCTCGCTTGGATGTTTTTTGTAAATCAATGAAGTTAAAATAGCATTGATACCGACAGATTTTCCTTGTCCAGTTGCTCCCGCCATCAAAAGGTGAGGCATTTTTGCAAGGTCGGCCACAAAAACTTCGTTGGAAATCGTCCTGCCAAAAACGACAGGCAAATCCATATCCGCATTTTGAAATTTTGGCGATGCAACAACAGATCGCATAGAAACCATCGTTGGATTTTTTCTGGGAACCTCGATTCCGATCGTTCCTTTTCCAGGCATTGGTGCAATAATTCTGATTCCGAGAGCAGAAAGATTCAGCGCAATGTCATCCTGTAATTTTTTAATAGCAGCAACGCGGATTCCGGCTTCCGGCACAATTTCGTAAAGTGTCACAGTTGGACCAATTGTCGCTTTGATTTCCGAAATACCGACATTAAAGGTTTTCAGCAAGCCTACAATTCTGTTTTTATTCTCTTCGAGTTCGTCTTTGTTGATGGTAATTTCCTCATTACCATAATCTTTTAGTAATTCTACGGAAGGCATCTGGAATTTTGCCAAATCTAATTTATGGTCATAAAGCCCGTGCTTGCTCACCAATTCATCCGATTTTTGTTGCTCATCAGTGATCGGGAAATCATCATCTTTTTTGATTTCTACATTGAAGGCAAAATCATCTTCGGTTTTTATAACCGGGCTTTCAACCACCGTCATTTGAGACGGATTTGGATTGGAAGATAATATAATTGGTTCAGGGACAGATTCTTTAATCTGTTCAGTGATTTCTTCTTTGAATGATGTCTGGTTCGGGGTTTTTATCGGTTCAAAATCCTGAGTGACTTTGATATTGCTAAAGTCGTTCTCAACCTTTAGAGAAGGAGTTTGTTTCATAACCGGAATTTCAGTTACAATTTCTCTGTCAAGTTCTTCATCGGCCTCAAATTCTTCATCCGAATCCGGCATCAGCCCTTTTAATTTGCCAAAAGTATTATCATTAATATCATTCAGTTTACTTTTAATAGAGCTTGGTCTCAGATTGAATTCCAGTACAAAATACAGTGCAAAACTAACCAAAAGTACCATCCAGAGTCCAACTGTTCCGATATATGATTTCAGATAATCCATAATCTGATAACCATAGACACCACCCAGCACACCTTGCCCGTTAGTAACGGCACCAAAGAAAATCGGAGTCCAGCAGATAAAAAACAAACTGTGAGAAATAGTTTTCCAAGGTTTGAAATAATTCTTTTTGAAAATCAGTGTTCCGAAAACAAAAAATAAAAATGCTACGACAAAAGCAGCAACGCCGATACTTTCGAAAATGAAAAGATTGCCCAGCCAATCACCGATTTTACCAAATAAGTTGGAAGATTCCACCGTTTTGTCTGCCATTGTTCCGGCCTGGCTCTGGTCTGCTTTCCAGTTCATCAGGTAAGAGATGAATGAAAGTGTCAGAACTACCGATAATAAAATGAAAGTAATGCCGGAAATGATTCTTGGCTTTGATATGATTTTAGTGTTACCGGGAGTTGTATTTTGTTCGTTCTTCATTTTCAAAAAAAGTCAATAGATGCAAATTTAATGTTTTTTCCGGGCGTTAAAAATTAAAATAACAAAAGATTAAATCCTGAGGAGGCAAGTGCAATAAAACCAAAACAATCCATAATCTGAAAAAAATCATAAATCAGTGTTTTCATTAGTCCAATCGGATTATCATGCTTATTTTTGCGAATCATTATATTTTGAAATGAAATTGCCAAAATTTTGCATTGTGTTAGATACAAAAATTAGCTTGGCAATACCATAATTTTTATTAAAATATTAGATATCTACTTATGAAAAAGATACAGGATATTCTTATTTCTACAAGGACAATGGCAGTGCTCCTTCTTGCTTTTGCAATCTCAATGGCCGTGGCAACGTTTGTTGAAAATGATTACGGAACACCAACAGCCAAAGCTCTAATATATGAAGCGAAATGGTTTGAGGTGATTATGTTTCTGCTGATTCTTAATTTCATTGGAAACATTGGAAGATACAGACTTTGGAGAAGAGAAAAGTGGCCTGTTCTGGTTTTTCACCTCGCATTTATCCTGATCTTTATAGGCGGTGCGATAACCCGTTATATCAGCTTCGAGGGGACAATGCACATC
>JAEXJU010000296.1 GCA_023448955.1 Bacteroidota bacterium | reverse complement strand
GGTAACCTCTGTCAAACTGCATACCTTCTACAACATCAACAGTTGTGTCGATACCTTTTGCTTCTTCTACAGTGATAACACCTTCTTTTCCAACTTTTCCGAACGCTTCAGCGATTAATGAACCGATAGTTTCATCATTGTTTGCGGAAACAGAGGCAACTTGTTTGATTTTATCATTGTTGTCACCAACAGTCTGAGACTGGGATTTCAGGTTTTCAACTACAGCTGTTACCGCTTTGTCGATACCTCTTTTCAGATCCATTGGGTTGGCGCCCGCAGCTACGTTTTTAAGACCTTCTCTTACGATAGCCTGTGCCAAAACTGTAGCGGTAGTAGTACCATCACCTGCGATGTCATTGGTTTTAGAAGCCACTTCCTTCACCATCTGAGCACCCATATTTTCTACTCTGTCTTCCAGCTCGATTTCTTTTGCTACAGAAACACCATCTTTGGTAACGTGAGGTGCACCGAAAGATTTTTCGATGACCACGTTTCTACCTTTTGGTCCTAAAGTTACTTTTACTGCATTAGCCAATGCATCAACACCTCTTTTTAAAGCGTCTCTTGATTCGATATCGAATTTTATTTCTTTTGCCATATTGTTTTGCTTTTGGCGAATAGCTTATGGCTTTTAGCTAAAGCAATTCGCATATTATTTTATAATCTGATTTATTTATTTTCGTTAAGTCTGTTCCAAAGTGAAACAAGCTTTTTTTTAAGTATTGTTAATTCTTCTAAAAGATTATTGTAATCTATTTCAGTTAGATAATCTAAATCTTTGGCAAGTATTAACTGGTTTTCTGCTTCGTTGGATGATCCTAATGAAATGTTGATGAAATTAGCAAATTCTTTGTCAGAGTTTCTTCCGCTTCCCTCAGAAATATTATAACCAATCGAGGCAAATGACCTTCTGATTTGAGAGGTTAAACCAAATTATTCTTCTTTTGGGAAAGTTTTGGTCGATTTATAAATCTTCAAAGTTAATTGATGGCTCAATTGCCAAACTTCAAACTTTTTAAAATCTCTCATTACTAATTTCAATACAAAAAGCCAATAGCACGAAGCTAAAAGCCATTAGCCTATTATCCCTAAAAGGTCTCCTTCTTTTACAATTAAATAATCTTTGCCTTCAAATTTTAGTTCAGTTCCGGAGTATTTTCCATAAAGAACTTTGTCACCCACTTTTACAGTTGTAGGCTCATCTTTTTTACCGGGACCTACTGCTACTACAGTGCCTTCTTGTGGTTTTTCCTTTGCGGTGTCCGGAATAATGATTCCTGATGCTGTTTTAGTTTCAGCTGGAGTTGGTTCTACCAAAACTCTGTCTGCTAATGGTTTAAAATTTACTGACATATTATTATAAATTTTTAAATGTTATTCTGCCACAGACTTCTCCAAGATTGTGCCAAGAAAGTCAGAAGTTAGATGTCACAAGTCCAAAGTTAAAATTTGGCAGAGTTTATTTTGAGATGTGAAATTTTGGCAGATTTTAATTTTGGCAGTTCGAATTCTTAGAGCTCCGTAGGAGCGAAAAGTTTGTAGTGAGGTTTATGTATATTTAGTAGAGCTCCGTAGGAGCGAAATGTTTGTAGTGAGGTTTATGTATATTTAGTAGAGCTCCGTAGGAGTGACACTTTTAAAGTTAATGATTATCGAACCAAAGCCTTTCACCTTCCAGATGCAGGTTTGTTTCAAAATTATTGGTAAACAGACCGCCAGTTCCTAAACCTTGTGGCATCGGATTGTTTTTGGTGTAAGTGTATTGTGCAATAGCATTGAGACCGATATTGCTTTCCAAAGCAGACGTTATCCACCATCCGATATTATGATGTTCTGCCAAATCTATCCATTCGTCCGAGCCAGAAAATCCGCCTACTAAAGCTGGTTTCAGAATAATATATTGTGGCTTGATTTCTTTTATTAATGTTTGTTTAGATTCATAATTCAGAACGCCAATCAGTTCCTCATCCAGAGCAATTGGCGTTGGAGTAGATTGACAAAGTTCTGCCATGGCTTTCCAATCACCGGCCTGAATCGGCTGTTCAATTGAATGGATATCGAGTTCTGCCAATTCTTCCAATACTTTTTTGGCCTGGTCTGGAGAAAATGCACCATTGGCATCTACACGGAGTTCAATTTTATCTTTAGGAAATTGTTCCCGCAGTGATTTCAGAATTTGTTTTTCAGAATTCCAATCGACACCGATTTTTAGTTTGATACAGGAAAATCCTTGGCTCAGCTTATCTTGCAATTGTTCTTTCATATAATCGGAAGTTCCCATCCAAATCAATCCATTGATTTTAATAGAATCTTTGCCTTCTGTGAATTCACTTGGAAAATAGAGTTCATTTTGATGTTGCAGATTCAAAAGCGCCTGTTCGACACCGAAAATTATCGAAGGATGATTGACAAGTTCTTCGCGCAAATCATCAAGGCTGAGGTTGATGTTTCGGCAAGTCCATTCGAGAGCAGCTTCATAATCATCATCGTCATCAAAGCTCAATCCCCGGAACAATGCGCATTCACCAATTCCTTTTTTGCCATCCTCAAAAACTTCTATAAAATAGGTTTCTTTGGTGTTGAGAACGCCTCTGGAAGTTCCGCTTGGGCGTTTGAAATCGAGAGTGTATGGATAAAATTTTGCCGTTTTCATTTCACAAAAATAAGAAAAGACCGAGGGAAATCGGTCTTTATTATTAAGTCTTTGATGTCAACATTAATTTTTATCTACAGCTTTCGCCATAAACTCTTCTGCTTTGGTTACCATTGCTGCACTGCCGCAGAAAAATGGCACACGCTGATGCAATTCCGTTGGCTCTATTTCCATAATTCTCCGGAAACCGTCGCTGCATTTTCCGCCAGCTTGTTCTGCTAAAAATGCCATTGGATTACATTCATACAATAATCTCAGTTTTCCATTCGGCGATTGCGAAGTAGAAGGGTAGATGTAGATACCGCCTTTCAGCATATTTCTGTGGAAATCGGATACTAATGAACCAATATAACGTGACGTGTAAGGTCTGTCACCTTCTTCTTCCTGGCAATATTTGATATAATCTTTTACGCCCTGAGGAAACTTGATATAATTCCCTTCGTTGATAGAATAGATTTTTCCGGAAGTCGGGAACTTAATGTTTTTATGTGAAAGATAATAGGTTCCGATGGATGGGTCCAGCGTAAAGCCATTCACACCATTTCCTGTAGTATAAACGATCATTGTGGATGATCCGTAAACCACATAACCTGCAGCCACTTGATTTACACCTTTCTGAAGAAAATCCTTCATTTCCACAGGACTTCCAGGCGGCGTTACTCGTCTGTAGATGGAAAAAATCGTCCCTACAGAAACATTGACATCAATGTTGGATGAGCCATCCAGCGGGTCAATTAAAACCACATATTTGCTGAGGTGGGCATTTTCCGTACATTGGATTTCGATAAAATCATCACTTTCTTCAGATGCGATACCGCAAACCACTTCCCGCTGAGACAATGCTGCAATAAAAATATCGTTTGCCAAAACGTCCAGCTTCTGTTGCTCTTCGCCCTGGATATTTTCAGTACCGACTTTTCCAATAATATCTGCAATTCCTGCTTTGTTGACTTCCCGGTTTACGACTTTGGTGGCAATCCTGATGGAGCTGATGAGCCTGGAAAGTTCTCCTGTAGAGTATTTGAAATCATCTTGTTTTTCAATAATAAACTCTCCGAGAGTCTGTAAAGCTTGGTGTGACATAGTATTAATTTTGGGGTTTTACAAATCTAATTTATTTTTCGATGTCTTGAAACAGATTTATCTATTGTTGATAATAATCATTTATTTTCAGTTAATATCGTTTCATTTTTAACAATGTTTTTCTAAGGAAAACCAAACTTCCTTTCATATTTCAGGCATTATTAATATTTTTGAATATTAATTTGAAAATTATAGTTTAAATTTAATAAAGTAACAGTCTGAACAACAATTGATCTAATGAAAGTTTACAAATTTGGAGGAGCATCTGTAAAAGATGCAGAAAGTGTGAAAAATGTGGCCTTGGTTCTGGAAACACAAGGGTTTGAAAAATGTATGCTGGTAGTGTCTGCAATGGGCAAAACCACAAACGCATTGGAAAAAGTTGTTGAGTTTTATTTTAAGAAACAGGATTATCAATCCGAAATTGAAACCATCAAACAAAATCACATCGACATTGCAAAAGGCTTGTTCACTGATAATCACGCCGTTTTCGGAGAGATTTCTCTGTTTTTTGATGATATCGATTCTTTTCTGAGAAGAAATAAATCCCCAAATTATAACTTTGTTTATGACCAGGTGGTGAGCTGTGGCGAGATGATTTCTTCCAAAATCCTCAGTGAATATCTTAATGATATTCAATTCTTTAACCATTGGCTGGATGCGAGAGATTACATCAAAACCGACAGCAATTACAGGGAAGGAATCGTAAACTGGCAGGAAACGGAACAGAATATTGCCAAACTGGATAAAATCAATTGCTACGTTACACAAGGTTTTATCGGTTCAGAAACCAATAATTTTACGGTGACGTTGGGAAGAGAAGGTTCAGATTACACAGCTGCGATTTTCGCTTATTGTCTCAATGCCGATGAAATGACCATCTGGAAAGATGTTCCTGGTGTGATGACAGGTGACCCAAGGAAATTTGAAAATGTAGAATTACTGTCTCACATTTCTTATGAAGAAGCGATTGAAATGGCGTATTATGGCGCGTCGGTTATTCACCCGAAAACACTTCAGCCACTGAAACAGAAGAATATTCCGTTCTATGTAAAATCTTTTGTAGAACCGAAAAAACCTGGTACTAAAGTTGGAAATTCCGAAGATAATGAATTGACGGAAAGCTATATTCTGAAAGAAAATCAAACGCTTCTGAATGTAGAGACTAGAGATTTTTCCTTTATAGCTGAAGATCACATGAGTTTGATATTCAAATTATTGGCAAAATACAAAATCAAAGTTTCCCTGATGCAGAATTCAGCAATTTCATTGGCTTTATGTCTTGAAGATAAATTTGGCAGTGTGAATGATCTAAATGAGGAATTGCAACAAAGTTTTATTACACAAATGACAAAAAACGTATCTTTATTCACGGTCAGAAATGTCAATTTAGACACACTGGATCAATTTTATAAAGATAAAAAAGTCCTGTTGGAGCAGATTTCCAAGAAAACGTTCCAAATGGTCACTATATAAAAACTATGAGCTTAATATCCAAAGAAGACTTAATAAAAGCATCTGGCTTAGATAAAATAGGTTTCCTCAAGAAGCCAGTTGCGTCTGCTATTATGAATCTGGCAAAGATCAATGATGTCAATAATCTTTATGACAAACTCAAAAACACAAAAGGCACTGACTTTTTTGATCAATTCGTCAAGGAACAGGAGCTGAGTTATATCGTTTTTGAAGAAGATCTTGCCAAGGTTCCAAAAACAGGGCCTTTTATTTTGGTTTCCAACCATCCACTTGGCGCGATAGATGGAATTCTGATGTGCAAAATTCTTTTGAGAGTGCGTCCGGATTTTAAAGTGATGGGCAATTTTCTGCTCTCTAAAATCGAACCGATGGCGCCTTTTGTAATTTCCGTCAATCCATTTGAAGGGCGAAAAGATGCTTATAACAGCTCATCCGGAATGAGGGAAACCCTGAAACATCTTCAGGAAGGCGGTTGTATCGGAATTTTCCCGGCTGGCGAAGTTTCCAACAAAAATAATGAATATGGCGAAGTCCTTGATAAACCTTGGGAAAAAACAGCATTGAAACTCATCAAAAAAGCTAAGGTTCCTGTAGTTCCGATGTATTTTCACGCAACAAATAGTAAGATTTTCTACAATGTAGCCAAGCTCCATCCGGATTTGCAGACGATGATGCTGCCAGCAGAAATGATGAAGAAAAGGGAAAAGCCTATCAGAATCAGAATTGGAAAACCAATTTCTGTGAAACAGATGGAAGAGGAGGAAAGCATAGAAGAACTGGGCGAATATCTTTACAGAAAAGTTTATATGCTGAAATCTTATTATGAAAAACGAAAAAGCATCACCGAAAAGCTGAAATTGCCAAATATGGCGCTCAAACTTCCGCTACTTAAACAGAATAATATTGTTCAGAATATCATAGATGAAACGCCGATTGAGGATATTATCAGTGAAATAGAGATTTTAAAGAACACTGAAAATAAAAAATTATTTTCCCACGGGGATTATGATATTTTTTTTACTACATCTGCCGAGATTCCTTCTATAATGCGCGAGATCGGGAGACAGCGTGAGCTGACATTCCGTGCGATAGGCGAGGGTACAAACCTGCCTTTTGACCTGGACGAATATGATAATCATTACCATCATCTTTTTCTTTGGGATAATGCCGAGAAAAAATTGGTTGGTGCATACAGAATGGCTTTAGGAGCCGAGGTAATGAAGAAATATGGTATCAATGGTTTTTATACCAGCTCACTTTTCGAGTATGATCCGGAATTGCAGCCATTTTTTAGAAAGGTGATAGAAATGGGAAGAGCATACATCTCTGTAGATTATCAGCAAAAGCCGTTTCCTCTCTTTTTACTTTGGCGGGGAATAGTTCACGTTTGTCTTAGAAATCCGGGACACAAGTTTCTTATGGGTGGTGTGAGCATCAGTAATAAGTTTTCGGAGTTTTCAAAATCATTGATGATTGAGTTTATGCGTTCGCACTATTATGATTCTGCAGTGGCACAATACATTCATCCCAAAAATGAATTCAAGGTGGTGATGAAGGAGCGTGACAAAGCTTTGTTTTTTGAAGATATGGA
>JAEXJU010000187.1 GCA_023448955.1 Bacteroidota bacterium | reverse complement strand
GGAATGAAGAATGGGAAAAGAATTTTTCCCCAATCAATGTGGAAGATAAAGTCCTCATCCGAGCCGAATTTCACGAGCCGAATCCCAACTTACACGAAATTGTAATTCAGCCCAAAATGTCTTTCGGGACAGGTCATCATCCTACGACGCATCTGATGATTCAGCAAATGTTGGATATGGATTTAGAAAACAAAACAGTTCTGGATATGGGTTGCGGAACTTCGGTTTTAGCCATTTTTGCCAAGCAGAAAGGCGCAGGAAAAACAGTCGCAATTGATATAGATGAGTGGTCTGTAGAAAACTCCAAAGAAAATGCTGAGCGCAACCAAGTAGAATTAGAAATCGAGCTTGGAACTGCCGAAAATCTGGGAAAAGAAAAATTCGAAATTATTCTGGCAAACATCAACCGAAATATCCTGATTTCCGATATCCCAACTTACGTTTCCGTTTTGGAAGCCGGCGGAAAATTATTGCTGTCCGGACTTTGCTTCTTTGATGTTGACGATATTCTGGAAGTCTGCACCGAACAAAATCTGAAACTCGAAAAGAAAATCCAGAGAGAAGAGTGGGTATCTCTGTTGTTAAGTAAGTGAAATTTTTTGGGCAGCTTATCCGCCTTCCGCTCCCGCTTTTTTCCTACACTGCGTTTCGGAAAAAGAGCTCCGCTCAAGTCGGGCTGCAGATCCAAGATAAAAACAAAATTAGTCATAAATAAACCCTCGGAATTTAATTTTCGAGGGTTTTGTTGGTATTACTTCTGAGGATATTTCTGAATCAAAGCCTGTAAAATTGCCCAGGTTTCGGCATCGAGAATTCCGCTGTAATTCGATGGGCGGAAATGAAACTGAAACGCTTCCAGAGTTTGTTTTGTTGGTTTATCCCAGACACCATTTACAGAAAGAGAATAGCCAAACTGAACCAGTTGCTGCTGGATTTTGGAAACAAATTCAGGATTGTTGTATTGTGTTGTAATATCAGTTGTAGAAGTAATTTGAGTCAGGAAATTCTGTTTTGTAGCCTCGTCATACCACATCCCGACTTGGTATTCATCATACAATCTCTTCCACGGAAAAAGTGGGCCAGGATCCTGTTTTCTGGTGGGCGCAATATCAGAATGTCCCAAAACATTAGTGGGTGGAATATTATATCTGGTCACAATATCTTTCACCAAAGCAGCCACTTTTCTGAACTGATCCTCCGGGTAAGGCGTGAAAACACGATTGTTCAGCGAATCAGTAGTGTAACCCATATTGACGATCTCAATTCCGATAGAGGTGTCATTCAGCTGCTGATCTTTTCTCCAGAAGCTCACGCCTGCGTGGTAAGCTCTTTTATTTTCATCCACAATCTGATAAATTTCCTTGTCCGGCAGTGAGTTAACCAAATAATGCGCACTTACAGACTGTTGGGTAAGGGTAGAAATAGACTTTTCATCATTTAGAACAGTGTAATGTAAAATAAGATATCTCTGACGGAAATTTTGTCCTACAGCAGGAAAATAGGTTTTTGATATTTTATAGCCAGCAGGATTAGCACTCACAATAGAGCCAAAACTTATTGTATTGTCATTCTTGCTGATGTCTGCAATGTTAACTTTGTAATATTCTCCTTCATCTTCTTTTATTTGTGGTTTTTTATCTGTTAAAATAGGTTTTGGTGCATTTGGAATAGCGGTGTTTTTATTTTTTGCATTTTTTTGTTGTGTTCCGCAAGATATCATTGCGATTCCTAAGGCTGTGAGATATAATGAATTACGCATAATGGTGGGTGTTTACAGTTTATTTTGTTTCAAAAATATGAAAAAAAATGAAGAAAAAAATTTGGGAGATAACGAAAACTGTTCTATATTTGCACTCGCAATTGAGCAGATAACGATCATCAAAATATTTCTAAAAGGAGGGTTGCCAGAGTGGTTAATGGAGCAGTTTGCTAAACTGTCGACCCGAAAGGGTCGCAAGGGTTCGAATCCCTTACCCTCCGCATTAGAAAATCTTCGGGGCGTAGCGTAGTCCGGTCATCGCGCCTGGTTTGGGACCAGGAGGTCGCAGGTTCGAATCCTGCCGCCCCGACTTTTTAAGAATTCCTTCGGGAATTTTTTAATTTACGACTTTAGGGTGCGTAGCTCAGCTGGATAGAGCATCTGCCTTCTAAGCAGACGGTCAAAGGTTCGAATCCTTTCGCGCTCACTTAAACTCACAATCATTTTGGTTGTGAGTTTTTTTATTTTATGATTGTTGGTAAATCAACCTAAAAAATGAAATTAATTTTAATTATTGCGCTTTGATTTAAAAAATCTTTCATGTCATATAACGAATAATCCAATATCAGGATAATCTCAGAATTATAAAAACAAGAAATTTATCTTTCAAGTTTTCAACATCAGCAGACAGGAAAAAAATAATTGTCTTATTTTCGCTGAATATTTCTTTAACCAATGTGGAAGTTTATCAAAAAACTGCTTTTTATTTTAGTAATTGCTAATATTATCTTTATCGTTTACGGGATTTTTTTTAATCCGCCAATTACGTGGACACAGTTGGGCGGTCTGATAAAATATGGGAAATTACACCGTGATTACATCAGTTATGATGATATGGGCAGCAATGTCAAAAAAGCGGTCATCGCTTCAGAAGATCAGGCTTTTTACACACACAATGGTTTTGACTATAAAGCCATCGAAAAAGCGATGAAGAAAAATGACAAAAAAGGAAAAGTAGTAAGAGGAGGAAGCACAATTTCCCAACAAACGGCGAAAAATATATTTCTTTGGCAGGGTAGAAGCTGGTTTCGCAAAGGACTGGAAGCTGTCTATACTTTCATAATAGAGAAAATATGGGGTAAAGATATTATTCTGGAGCGGTATCTCAATTCTATTGAAATGGGACAAGGTGTTTTCGGCGTAGAAGCAGCAGCCCGGTATTACTTCAACAAGCCTTCAAAAGATCTTACCAAGAGCGAGGCTGCTTGGATTGCCGCTGTTTTGCCTAATCCAAAAAAATACGACCCGAAAAATCCGAGTGCTTATCTCAGAAAAAAACACAGCTGGATTATGCGTCAGATGAATAATATTGTTCTGAAATAATTACTTTTGTAAGTAATATGGGAATCAGATTGATTAAAAAAGACAGTTTCAGCACGATTCTGAAAAAGTATTTTGCAGAAGAGAATGAAACGTTGTCTTTGGATCCTTTGTCGGAGATTATCACAAGTCTTAAAAAAGAAGATTTGGGCGTTTTTACGGCTTATCTGAAGGATAACAAAACCATCACTAATAATCTGACTATTTATCTGAGAAATATCTTTAAAGACAGGTCTTTTAATCTTTCTCTTACCGAAGCGGATATTCTTTCTGAAAATGCTTTTTTGCCGGAGTTTAAAAAAAGATTGCTCAATAAAGTTCTTCCTCCCATTGAAAATGAAAAAACCGTCTGGTATCTTGTAGATAATGTTTTGGTGACGCCAAAAAAGGATCTGAGTTTCTTTCAGAATTCACCTGAGGATAAAGTGGATGAATTATTTCAATTGCTGAAAATAGATGATTTTATAAAAAAACCTGAAGTTAAAAAAGAGCTTCTTTTTTCAGTGAATATTCTTGCCTGGCGTGTGATAGGCAATGCTCTGGATGTAGAAGTGGTCAAAATGGCTCCGGAATATCGCAATTTCGATAATCCTTTTCTTGCGCTTCAGAACGAGCTGGATGTACTGAATGCAGAGTTCAAAAAAAAACCTGATTTCCAGATGTCCTCAACCGATGTCTTGTACAAGCAGACGAAAGTTTATCTGGATCAGTGTCTGGAATTTGTAAACATTGCATTTAAAAATTCCTCGAAATACGGGATTTCCAGCAAGACCAATCAGTCATTACTTAAAATAAGACAACAGCTCCAAAGAATGGCTGATACGATTAAACTTTTTGTGGTAGATACAGAAAAGGACTATCTGATTAATTCAAAACAGCTTTTTTTCAACATACTCAGATATAAATCTCATAAGAACAATCTGAGGGATCTGGTTTCGGACAGCACTCGTCTGATGTCGCATCTCATAACCAATCACACAGCGGAAACCGGTACGCATTACATCACTTCTACTTTCAAATCTTATATGAAGATGTTCTGGAAAGCTTCAGGTGGTGGCGTTATCGTTGGAGCATTATGTATTTTGAAGATGCTTTACAGCTATATTCCAACCAGTGATTTTGCCCACGCATTTTTATTTTCCATGAATTATGCGATGGGATTTGTGATGATTTACCTGATGCATTTTACACTGGCAACCAAACAACCAGCTATGACTGCAGCCACAATGGCGAAAGTGCTCTCAGAAGGCGATAACAGAAATACTTACACGGAATTTGCGCATGTTGTTTCACAGCTTTTCAGATCACAGTTTATTGCGTTTATTGGAAATGTTTTGATGTCTTTTCCGGTAGCATTAGCGATGATATATGGACTCGAAATACTTTTTAAACAGAATTTTGCCTTCGAAAAATCAGGAAAATTATTGCACGATTTAGATCCTTTTCAGTCAAAAGCGATTTTACACGCCTGTATAGCCGGTGTTTTTCTTTTTATATCCGGTGTTATATCCGGGAATATCAGTAATAATTCGGTTTTTTATCAGATCCCTAAAAGAATTGCTAAAAATCCATCGATTAATTATTTTTTTGGACAGCGATTTGCCAAGCAATTGTCGATTTATTATTCCAAAAATTGGGCAGGTATCATTTCCAATTTCTGGTTTGGTGTTTTTCTTGGTGCAACTGCTCCAATCGGGCTTTTTCTGGGTCTGGATCTGGATATCCGCCACATAACCTTTGCCGCCGGTAACTTTGCCTTGGGTCTGTACGGAAAAGATTTTGTAGTGACCTCATATACATTCTGGATATCTTTTGTGACTGTTTTTATTATCGGGTTTTTCAATTTTGCGGTCAGTTTCGGATTGTCTATGCTATTGGCTTTCAGGTCAAGAAAAGTAGAGATTCACGAGGCTAGAGAAATTTTCAGGGAAATTTTCAGGTACTTTATCAGAAATCCGTTCCGCTTTTTCTTTCCCCTAAGATCCAGGCTGGATGAGAAAAGTAAAAAGATGATTGAGGAAATCGCTACAAAATCAGCAGATCATTAATCAGCGATTCGTCGTTTAAAACTTCCCGGAACTTCTTCAGGAAAAAAGATTTTCTCATACGGAAATCATTTTTCAGCAGTGGCGATTTTATGCGCAAAACCAAAACTTTTTCTTTCAGATTCACCGTTTCTATCTCAGAAAAAAGATCCTCAGAAAGATAATTTTCCAGAAAATCTTTGATTTCGAAAGCTTTCAGTTTATCTTCAAAACCATATATTTTTGCAAAAGAACTAAGAAGTTCAGAAGATTGGAATTCACGTTTTTTCCTGCTCATCAGATCGTAATTATTTGGGTGTGTCCCTCAGTTTTGCTCATCTCTGGCGCTCGCTCCGCTCGCGCCATCATTCGCAAACTTCGGGTCGGTCTTCGGCAAGTCGCTTCCTTATAAAAACTTTCCAAAGTTTTTATAAAGAGAGCTCCGACAATTGCCTTCGCCCTCACACAGCTTCGCAATGTCGAAAGATTAGACAAAAATATAAAACTTGTCTTACATCCAATGGAAACAAAAAACAAAATTTCCAAAACAAAATCAGTATCTTTGCGCACTCTGAAAATCAGTGTTAATAATTTGAAATTATAGCATTAAAAAAAATAAATACTGCTTTTTAGATGATCAAGCCGAAAAGCTTACATAACCTTAATAAATAAAATAAAAATTTCGTTATGAAATGTGGAATCGTAGGTCTTCCGAATGTAGGGAAATCAACTCTTTTTAACTGTCTTAGCAACGCAAAAGCACAGTCTGCAAACTATCCGTTTTGTACCATTGAACCAAACTTGGGAACAGTTTCTGTTCCGGACAAAAGATTGTTCGAGCTGGAGAAAATTGTAAATCCGGAAAGAGTTTTGCCAGCAGTGGTAGAAATTGTAGATATTGCCGGTTTAGTAAAAGGAGCCAGTAAAGGAGAAGGTCTAGGAAATCAGTTTCTGGCAAATATCCGTGAGTGTGAGGCGATTATCCACGTTTTAAGATGTTTTGATAACGGAAATATCGTTCACGTAGAAGGATCTGTAGATCCAATGAGAGACAAGGAAATCATCGATATAGAACTTCAGCTTAAAGATCTTGAAACTATAGGGAAAGCGGTAGAAAAAGCGAAAAAGTTTATTAAATCCGGAAAAAAGGAAGATATCCTGACTTACGAAACGCTTCAGAATCTTCAGAAATTTGTAGAAGATGGAAAAAACGCGAGAGAATTTCCTATGGACGATTTCACAAAATCAATTGTTGGAGAAGTCCAATTGCTTACGAATAAACCTGTTCTCTACGTTTGTAATGTAGATGAAAACTCTATTAAAAACGGAAATGACTGGATTGCGAAAATCGAGGAGATGGCAAAAAACGAAGGTGCTGAAGTTGTAGTTCTGGCAGCTCAGATAGAAGCTGATATCAATGAGCTGGAAACCTTCGAAGAAAGAGAGATGTTTCTGGAAGAGCTTGGTCTGGAAGAGCCGGGTGTAAACCGATTGATCAGAAAAGCTTACGATCTTCTAAAGTTGCAAACTTATTTTACGGCTGGTGTTAAGGAAGTAAGAGCCTGGACTATTGGGCAAGGCTGGACTGCGCCACAAGCGGCTGGTGTAATCCATACGGATTTCGAAAAAGGATTTATCCGTGCGGAAGTCATTGGTTATGAAGATTTTGTGAACTATGGCTCAGAAGCTAAAGTGAAAGAAGCCGGAAAAATGAGAGTGGAAGGAAAAGAATACATCGTAAAAGATGGCGATGTGATGCATTTTAGATTCAATGTGTAATTAATAGATGATATTATAAAGTTACAGCTCCCGATTTGTCGGGAGTTTTTTATTTGTATTTTAGCAATAATTAAAAAATAAAAGATTATGATTAAAAAATTACTTTTTGCTTCTGCTTTAGGAACGGCTATTTTTAGTAATGCACAGACAAGTATTTTTAAAGAAGATTTTGAAAATGATGCATCTGTAGCACTTTGGAAGGTTTACGATAAAGACGGTGATGGCGAAACTTGGGAAATCCTGAATGCCGAGCTGAATGAACTCCCGAATTTCACAGGTAATCTTGCGGTTTCATTTTCGTGGTATCTTGAGGCTTTTACTCCGGATAACCTCCTGGAAAGCCCTTCCATTACACTTCCGAATTCTAATTCTCTTAATTTGTCGTTCAAAGCAGCGGCAGGCGATGGGGATTTGTTTGAGGAACATTATGCGGTTTATGTAATTCCTGCAAATTCTGTTTTCTCCGGATCGGAAACACCTGTTTTTGAAGAGACATTTGATGCAGGATATGTGGATGTAGCTAAAGTTATCAACATTGATATTTCATCTTATGCAGGGCAAAATGTTAAGCTGGTCTTCAGACATTATGATTGCGAAGATATTTTCTATATGGCAATTGATGATATTGAAATAAAAGATAACTCAGGAATGGCAATCTCAGAATCTCCGGCTTTGTCGCTCAGGGTTTTCCCGAATCCTGCAACAGACGTAGTTAAAATTTCAGGAATCAAAAATATAGACAATGTAAGAGTTTTTGATATGACCGGAAAGATTGTAAAAGAAGTAAAATCTCAGGAAATCAACATCAAAGATCTTCCTAAAGGCGAGTATATCTTTAATGTTTATTCGGACAAAAATGTGATCTCCAGAAAACTCATCAAGAAATAAATCTAAGCTTCCTAAACAGGAAGCTTTTTTTGTAACGTTTAAGCTTTAGGAAAACTAATTCTTAAAAATAAAAAAAATGAGAAATCACGAAATAGATTATAAAATATACGGAGAAGAACTTCAGTGTGTTGAGATCGAACTGGACCCGCAGGAAGCAGTTATTGCAGAACCGGGCAGTTTTATGATGATGAATGACGGAATCCAGATGGAAACACTTTTTGGAGATGGAAGTAATTCCGGGTTTATTAATAAACTTTTCACAGCCGGAAAAAGAATGCTTACAGGAGAAAGTCTTTTTATGACAGTATTTACAAATACTTCTTCTCAGAAAAGACAGGTTTCTTTTGCTGCACCTTACACGGGGAAGATTATTCCTCTCAACCTGTCCGAGTACGGAGAAAAGATCATTTGCCAGAAAGATAGTTTCCTTTGTGCTGCAAAAGGCGTTTCTATCGGGATTGAGTTTCAGAGAAAATTAGGAACCGGACTTTTCGGAGGCGAAGGTTTTATCATGCAAAAGCTGGAAGGAGACGGAATGTGTTTTGTGCACAGTGGCGGCTATGTGATGGAAAAGGACCTGATGCCGGGAGAAATTCTCAAGATTGATACAGGCTGTATTGTTGCGTTTACACAGTCGGTTTATTATGATATACAATTTGTTGGAGGAATCAAAAATACGCTTTTTGGAGGCGAAGGTTTATTTTTTGCAGAACTAAGAGGGCCTAGAAAAGTATGGATACAAACTTTGCCTATCAGTCGTCTTGCCGGAAAAATTCTTCAGTATGGCAGCGGCACAAGAAGGGAAGAAGGAAGTATTCTCGGTAAACTGGGAGACCTCATTGACGGTAATTAATAAAAAATTATAGAAAGTTATAAAAGTCAGACATCCGTCTGGCTTTTTTGATTTTCAGTAAATAACAAATAAAAAATATTATCAAAATTTTCAGATTAAATTTCATTTCGCTAAATTTGTGAGTTACCGATTCTTAAAGGCTTACACGTTATAGAAATTCAGCAATTATGAGTGAAATCAATCCTGTAAATTATTCCGAAGACAATATCCGAACGCTTGACTGGCAAGAACATATCCGCCTGCGTCCCGGGATGTATATCGGTAAATTGGGAGACGGTTCTTCTGCAGATGACGGGATTTATATCCTTCTCAAAGAAATTATTGACAATTCTATTGATGAGTTTGTGATGAAGGCTGGAAAACGGATTGAAATCAAAATGGATGACGGGAAAGTTTCCATTCGTGATTTCGGGCGAGGAATTCCTTTAGGGAAAGTTGTAGACGCAGTTTCTAAAATGAATACCGGCGGGAAGTATGACAGTAAAGCGTTCAAAAAATCGGTAGGACTTAACGGAGTTGGTACAAAAGCGGTCAATGCACTGTCAGATTTTTTCAGAGTAAAATCTGTAAGAGACGGCCGTATGAAAATGGCCGAATTTTCCAGAGGTGTCATCAAAGAAAATTATCCCGAGACAGATTCATCCGACAGAAACGGAACAGAAATCAGCTTTATTCCGGATGGCGAGATTTTCCTCAACTTCAAATTCAGAAAAGAATATGTGGAACGGATGCTCCGCAATTATGCTTATCTCAACCCGGGATTAACGATTGTTTTCAATGGAGAAAAGTTTTTTTCGGAAAACGGACTTAAAGATCTTTTGGAAGAAGAATTGGAAAGTGATATTCTTTATCCCATTATTCATCTAAAAGAGGAAGATATTGAAGTTGCTATCACACATTCAGACAAGTCACAGACGGAAACCTACTTTTCATTTGTAAACGGACAGAATACGACACAAGGTGGTACACATCTCAATGCTTTTAGGGAAGCCTTTGTAAAAACTATCAGGGAATTTTATAATAAGAATTTTGAAGCAGCCGATATCCGGAAATCAATCATTGCAGCAGTTTCCATCAAGGTTATAGAACCTGTTTTCGAATCTCAGACCAAAACAAAACTCGGATCTAACGAGATTGAACCCGGAGGCATGACTGTAAGAACATTTATCATAGATTTTCTGAAAAATAAATTGGATAATTTTCTTCATAAAAACCCGGAAACCGCAGAAGCGATTCTTAAAAAAATTATTATTTCCGAAAGAGAAAGGAAAGAACTGTCCGGCATACAGAAACTGGCCAGGGAAAGAGCGAAGAAAGTATCACTTCATAACAAAAAGCTTAGAGACTGCAGGCAGCATTACAATGATCAGAAAGCGGCCAGAAAATCGGAAACGATGATCTTTATTACCGAAGGAGATTCGGCATCAGGATCTATAACCAAATCCCGTGATGTAGAAACTCAGGCTGTATTTTCTCTGAAGGGAAAACCGCTAAACTGCTACGGACTGACAAAAAAAGTGGTTTACGAGAATGAAGAATTTAATCTTCTACAGGCTGCGCTTAACATCGAAGAAAGTCTCGAGGATTTAAGATATAATCACGTTATTATTGCTACAGATGCAGATGTAGACGGGATGCACATCCGTTTGCTGATGATTACTTTCTTTTTGCAATTTTTCCCGGATCTTATCAAGAACGGGCATTTGTATATTTTGCAGACGCCGCTTTTCCGTGTAAGAAATAAAAAGGAAACAAGGTACTGCTATTCGGATTCGGAAAGACTAAAAGCTCTGAATGAACTCGGGAAGAATCCGGAAATTACAAGATTCAAAGGATTAGGAGAGATTTCTCCGGATGAATTTAAGAATTTTATAGGAAAAGATATCAGACTGGAACCAGTGGTGGTTGGAAAGGATCTGACAATAGATCAGATACTGGAATTCTATATGGGCAAAAATACTCCGGACAGACAGTTATTTATTCTTGATAATCTGGTGGTGGAAGAAACAGATATAGACAGAAAAGAAACAATACAGGAGCTGGAAAATTAGTTCATGTAAAACACACACGACACAAAAACATACAAACACAAAACGATGAGATTAAGTAACAGAAACAGAACACCTTTATATAGTTTTATATATTCCTTTGTAGGGATTATTTTTATACTAGGTTTGATTGGATATATTTTAGAAATTAACAAGTTTGATGTTTTAGGGAAAAAAGCTTGGATTCTTCTGATAATTCCTGTTTTGCTTTGTCTTCTGCTCTATGTATTAGGAAAGCCTATTTTTGAGTATGATAGTGATGGTGAAGCTCTCAATTTCAGAAATAATCACATTCTTTATATATTTTCTCAGAAAAATGCAAAAGATGAGTTTCCAAAATACAAGATGTTGAAATATAATGTAGTCAATTTTTTGATTTTTAAAAGATTATACGTTTATGTTTCGAGTAAAAAAAACCATGTGATTGTGTTGAAATATGATATCACTTATCTGCGCAAAAATGAACTGAAAGATTTGATATTCTCACTAAATAAAGTTGTAAAAAACAATAAAGAAACTTATCAAGACGATAATAGAGATTAATGGAAGAAAGTACGCATCACGAAGAAAGCCTCAAAAAAGTTTCCGGTTTATATAAGGATTGGTTTCTGGATTACGCATCTTATGTCATTCTGGATAGGGCAATCCCGTCTATTTATGACGGCTTCAAGCCGGTTCAGAGAAGAATAATGCATTCTATGCGCGAGCTGGAAGACGGGCGTTATAATAAAGTGGCAAATATTGTAGGGAATACAATGAAATATCACCCTCATGGTGATGCTTCCATCACGGATGCGATGGTTCAGATCGGACAAAAGGAACTTCTTATAGACACGCAGGGAAACTGGGGAAATATATATACAGGAGATTCTGCTGCTGCTGCAAGATACATTGAAGCGCGGCTCACGCCTTTTGCTTTGGATGTTGTTTTCAACCCGAAAACTACTCACTGGACAAAATCCTATGACGGCAGAAACAATGAACCGGTTGATCTTCCGGTAAAGTTTCCGCTTTTGCTCGCTCAGGGCGTGGAAGGAATTGGCGTTGGTCTGTCTACCAAAATAATGCCTCATAATTTCAATGAGCTTATAAACGCTTCCATTCTTTATCTGAAAGGAAAAAAGTTCGAGCTGTTTCCGGATTTTTTGACCGCAGGAATGCTGGATGTATCGGCTTACAATGATGGCAAAAGAGGTGGTAAAATCCGAGCAAGAGCAAGAATTTCGCAAAAAGACAAACATACATTAACCATTACGGAATTACCTTTTTCAAAGAATACAAGTGATCTGATTGACAGTATTCTGAAAGCCAATGAAAGAGGTAAAATCAAGATTAAAAAGATCGAGGATAATACTTCTGATGCTGTAGAAATTAATATCCATCTTCATCCTGATGTTTCTCCGGACAAAACCATAGATGCGCTTTATGCATTTACGGATTGTGAAGTCCCGATTTCACCAAACGCTTGTGTAATCGTTGGCGATAAACCAATGTTTCTCTCAGTTTCCGATATTTTGAAGCACAATACGGATCACACGGTTTCTTTACTGAAAAAAGAGTTGGAAATTGAGTTGCACGAATTGCAGGAAAGCTGGCATTTTTCTTCACTGGAACGGATTTTTATAGAAAACCGTATTTATCACGATATCGAGGAGGTCAAATCCTGGGATGAGGTCATCAGAACCATCGATGAAGGTTTGAAACCACACACGAAACATCTGTTGAGAGCTGTTACAGAAGAAGATATAGTTAAGCTTACAGAAATAAGAATTAAAAGAATTTCGAGATTTGACCTGGATAAATTCAAGGAAAATATTCTGGCTTTGGAAGGCAAAATCGAGCAGGTGAAGCATCATCTTGCTAATCTGATTACTTATGCCATAGATTATTATACCAATATTCAGAAAAAATACGGAAAAGGAAAAGAGAGAAAGACCGAAATCAGGATTTTTGATACGATTGATGCTACTAAAGTTGCCGTTGCGAATGAAAAACTTTATGTTAATAGGGAAGAAGGTTTCATAGGAACTTCACTTAAAAAAGACGAATATCTGTTTGACTGTTCGGATATCGATGATATCATCACCTTCCAGAAAGACGGAACAATGAAAGTCGTGAAAGTGGAGGCCAAAACCTTCATTGGTAAAAATATTGTCCACGTTGCAGTCTGGAAAAAGAATGATAAACGTACAGTTTACAATATGATCTACCGGGAAGGAAGGGAAGGTCCTTATTACATGAAACGCTTTTCTGTAACCGGCGTTACAAGGAATACAGATTACAAGCTGGCGTCTGATAAAAAAGGATCAGAAATGCTCTATTTTACAGCCAATCCTAACGGTGAAGCGGAGATTGTTTCCGTATTGCTGAAGCCAAATGCAAGAGTGAGAAAGAATAAAATAGATATTGATTTTTCCGATCTTGCCATCAAAGGAAGGGATTCCAAAGGGAATCTTGTAACAAAATATGCTGTGAAAAAGGTAGATATGAAGGAAGAGGGCGTATCTACACTTGCACCACGGAAAATATGGTTCGATGATTCTGTGAGGCGTCTGAATGCCGATGGAAGAGGAAATCTGCTTGGAAATTTCAAAGGCGATGATAAAATCCTGACGATCAATTCCCAAGGTGAAGCCAAGCTGGTTTCATTCGATCTGATGAATCGCTTCGATGATGATTATCTGATTCTGGAAAAATGGATTCCGGAACAGCCAATCACCTGCATTTATTTTGATGGTGAAAAAGATAAGTATTTCGTTAAACGGTTTCTTTTGGAAGCTACTACCAACGTACAGTCGTTTTTTGCCAATGACCATCCTAAGTCTTTCATAGAGTTTATAACAACCGATTCTGGCGCTATTGCTGAAATTGTTTTTCCAAAAATTAAGGACAAGCAAAAAGATCCGGAAACAGTTGATCTGGACGAGTTTATTACGGTAAAAGGCATCAAAGCGATAGGGAATCAGCTGACAAAAGAAAAAGTAAAATCTATTAATATCACCATTCCGGAACCACCGGAGATCATAGAAGAGGAACCTGAACAGGAAGAAAAAAATGAGGATGATTTTGATGATGAAGGCGGAACCATTGGCAGCCTGTTTGATGAAGAGGTCAATTAATAATTAAAGCTTACATAGCACAATAATAAAATGAATACGATATTAATCATCGTTATAGCGATTACCTGTATCACCAGTTACATTGGTTTTCAGAAACCCGAATTGTTTCAGAAATATAAATTCGAAGTAGGAGCTATCCAAAGGAGAAAAGAATACATCAGGCTGATTTCTGCAGGTTTTCTGCACGCAGATTTTATGCATTTATTTTTCAATATGCTTACACTTTATTTCTTTGCACCTATTGCGATAATGGGTTTTGGTGTCGGCGGTTTCCTTATAATTTATCTCGCTTCTATTGTTTTAGGGAATTTATTCTGTCTTTATGTCTATAAAAATGTTCCGTTCTATTCTGCAATTGGTGCGAGTGGAGGTGTTTCCGGTGTTTTGTTCGCAGCAGTAGCATTGGCTCCAAAAGAAATTGAGATCAATTTTCTGCCTGGTTACATTTTCGGAGCTTTATATTTCGGGTATTCTGTTTATATGATGCTGAATCCGAGAATGAATGATAACATTGGTCACGCAGCGCATCTTGGCGGTGCATTTTTCGGATTGGTTTATGCTGTTGCCATTTACCCGGAATTTGCCATGCAAAATGCACCTTATCTGGGAATTATGTCTTTGCCGCTCATTTACCTGGCTTACCAGATTTTTGTGAATAAAAGAATTGGCTAACCATAAAAAGCAAAAAGCAACTCGAAATTGAGTTGCTTTTTTATTTGTTGATTCTGTAAATCACGCCTTTATTGCTTTTATCAAAATCAAATTCTCTTTCAAATTTCAATCCTATTTTTTCAAGAACTTTGATTGATGCAATATTTTCAGACATTGCTCTTCCGATAATTGTTTTTAAATTAAGATTTTCAAATCCATAATCAATACAAGCTTTTGCACTTTCTGTGGCAAAACCTTTGTTCCAATGTTCTTCAAAAAATCGGAATCCAATATCAGTTTCATCCAGATTTCGGTCATATTTTAGACCGCACCAACCGAGAAATTCCTTTTTAGATTTTTCAATTACAGCCCATCTTCCGAATCCATTTAATTGATAATCCTGATATTTTTTAAGAAAATCTTTGGCTTCACCGATATTTTTAAAAGCGGAGTTTCCGGTGTATTTTATGACATTTGGATTGAGATTTAACTTATAGAAATTTTTCGCATCACTAATATCTAATTCTCTTAAAATAAGTCTTTTGGTTTGTAAAATTTGAGTCATTGGTGTTTTGTTTACTTTAATTTTCAAATTTAAATAAAAAGCAACTCGATTTGAGTTGCTTTTTGTATAAGATTTTTATATAATATTCTTAAGCATCTGCAACCTCAGACTTCCGAGAATTCTTCACCAAAAAGTAGCCACCCACCAAACTCAACAAAATAAACAATCCAAAACTGATCAAAGAAAATAATTTACCTTTTTCAATCACAGCCGGCTCAAATTTCATGTCAATTTTATGTTTTCCGGCCGGAACGTAAAGTGCTCTCAATAAATAGTTCGCTTTGATATAATCCACTTTGTTTCCGTCTATGTAAACATTCCAGCCGAGCGGATAATAAACTTCTGAAAATACAGCTAGTTGCGGCGTTTTAGAAGCCGATTCAAACGATAATTCATTAGGCTGATATGTTTTCAGTGTCAGATAAGCTGTTGAATCTTTAACTAGATTTTTTCCATTGAAATAAGCTTTATCCTCTTTGGAAATCACGGCAATTTTTTTGGTATCAACGTTTCCGGTTTCGTTCAGTTCTTCATTGGCGTTATTCACGAATTTGATATCAGAAACAAACCAAGCATTGCCATTGGCGTCAGGATTTGGTGTGATTTCCGGTTTTTGCTGGTCACCGACAATGAAGTATTTGGTGTTCAGCATATTCAAAATTCTGACAGTTTTTATCTGATCCGTTGTAGAGAAATATTTGTTAATAAGGTCATCATACCTTCTCAGTTTTACTGCGTGATAACCACCGATTGATGACTTGAAAAAGGAAGTATTGGTTTCGCTAAAGGTTGATAATACGTTATTAAAAATCCTGTAATGATCTTTGTCTTTTTCAGCGATGGTTTGTAGCGCTTTATTCACTTCGGTCTGTTGTAAAAGACTTTGGACGAAGGCGTCATTTCCGGCTTTGCTCATCAGATATTCCGAATTTTCTGTCTGGAAAGGATTATCTGCAAAGGTTTTATCCACAAAGTTATCATCTTTGAGATAACGTCTGTTTACCGACCAAAGATCAAACAAACTCACAAATCCAATAATTAATAGAGCAATATTAATGTTGATTTTCTTCTTTAATGCGAAGAATAAAGCTGATGCTGTGATCAAAACATAAAAGAATGCTTTAATGGCATCGCTCTGAAACATTTTGTAACGCTCATCTACCAGATAATCCAGAATATATGGCGGAAGATATGTCTTTTCATTAGCGGTGTAAAAGCCTAAAATACCTTTTCCGAAAAGTGTCAGGATAAGTGTGATTCCTAAGACTGTTCCGGAAACATATAACAATGTCTTTTTCTTGTGTTCTTCAGTTAGTTTTTCACTGGTGAAAAATTGATAAAGTCCAAGAATTGCAATCAAAGGAAATAGAAATTCCACGACTACCAAAATCGAAGATGGCGCACGGAATTTGTTATACATCGGGACATAATCAATAAAGAAATCTGTCAGTACCGCAAAATTACTTCCCCAGGCTAAAAAAACGGTCAGGATTGATGCACCAAGAATCCAGTATCTGTATTTTTTTCCGGCAAAGAAAAAACCTAGAACCGCAAGAAAACAGACAACTGCACCCTGATAAGCCGGGCCCGAAGTGCTTGGCTGGTCGCCCCAATAAGTCGGACTGCCGAAACCTTTCACCATCATATCATATTCCTGCTGGGATTTGATATTTTCCTGAGCCAGTTCCTGGATGTGTGCCATTATTTTGTCAGATCCTTCTTCCTGACTTCCGCCACCCATTAATCTTGGAATAAATAAGTTAAGCGTTTCCAATTTTCCGTAGCTCCACATTGTGATACTTTCTTTGTCCATTCCGGATTTTCCTGCGGTGTGAGACTCGGTATTCAGAATTTGCTTTCCACGCACGGTTTCTTTGACATATTCAGCATTAGCCATAATTCTCTGGGAATTCATTCCGACACCAATGATGACCGCCAACCCGACAAGTCCGGATGAAATCAAGAAATGTTTCCATTCGATTTTTCCTTTGATCGCTCTGATGAGTTCCGACAGGAATAAAAATCCTAATCCCAGAAACAGATAATAAGTCATCTGAGGGTGATTCGCACAAATTTGTAAACCAGCGAAAAGCGCTGTAACAATAAATCCGAGAATATATTTTTTCCTGAAATATACCAGGACAATCCCTGCTAAAAGTGGCGCAAAATAAGCAATCGTATGAACTTTTCCGTTATGTCCGGCTGCAATAATAATGTAGAAATAGGTGGATAGTCCAAAAAATGTTGCACCTAATAAAGCATATTTCCAATTTCTGACTGCAACCATTCCCAAAAAGAAAAACCCTGCAAATAACAAAAATAAATAATTGGCAGGTTTTGGAAGGAACAAAAACAGATCATCAATTTTCTTGATAACATCACCCCGAAATTGCGCTCCGGTTTGGTAAGTTGGCATTCCGCCAAACATCGCATCGCTCCAGTAAGTTTCTTTGTCGTTATTGGCGCGGTATTGCAACAATTCTTCCGCACCGCCTTTGTAGAACACAATGTCGTGTTGCATCAGGCGTTTTCCTGATATGACAGGATTGGCATAGACCACCGCCAGTAAAATAAATATAACAAGACTTGCAATGATGAATATCAGATTTTTATTGTTTTTGAACATACAATGTTGGCTTTAAATTTTCGAATTCCAAATTTAATATTAAAAAACCTTTCAGACTCATAATTCTGAAAGGTTTTAATTTATTTTACACAAAATTGGTATTACGCTACGATTTTTTCTCTTCCTTCACTTCTTCATAATCCACCGTTTCCGCATCCCATTTTATTTTCTGATTCGACATTTTCTTGGAATCGGTTTTGGGGTTCTGGTTTTGCTGATTTCCAGGGTTAAAATTAGGAAAATTTTTATAAAACGAATTGAAAAACAGCCGCTTCAGAATATTCCATACGAAGAAGATAATGATAACTATTAGTATGAATTCGAAAACATATTTGAACATCTTATGTCTTATTTATAAGAAGGATTAATAATTATAGAAGTTGTAGAGTTTTTGCTCATACTCTGGGTCTGCTTACCGTCGGAAAGACTTTCTTTCTGATTGGTTTTAACCGAAAGATTCTGGTTCAGGAGCCAGCCGGTATTTTCATCCACGATGATTTTTCCACTTTCGGAACCACCCATACTCATTGTATGTGTCATTCCGTCCTTAGATTGTTTGTCGGATTTTGAAGGAATCGTTCCTTTGACGTCAATTTCCGCTTTTCCGTCTTGCACTTTTGTCAGCGTAAATGTCAGGGTCTGCTTCAGTTTTCCGTTTGGGTCAATGTCTTCAGAAGTAGTCCATTTCTCACCAATTTTTGCCCCTTTTGCAGGGAAAAGCTTCAGGTTTTTACTCAATTGTTCTTTCATCATCGCCTCATTAAAGCCGGCTTTAAAGTTTTCAATCAGTGCGTCCTGCTGTTTTTTATCTTTGATTGTTCCTGCAACTGCTTTTCTCAGATTGTTGTGAACGGACTCAAATCCTGTTACAGATTTAATATTTCCGTAAGCATCCATCTTTACGTTCAGCTTATTTCCTGCCAGACCTTTGCTCACAAGGTAATCCATTTTCAGGCCTTCTTCCTTTGGAGCAGCTTGTTTCGTGTCGATGACAACTGTCTTTCCATTGGCCGAACTGGACATTCTTTTCCCGATCAGATTGAGGGTAAGATCGTATAGATTATCCTTAAAGTCATTCACGGTTACAGACATTTCATCTGTCGTTTCATTGGTTCCTGACATTGTTTTTCCGTCTGGTGAGGTAAATGTCTGGATTTCTCTCTGGTAAGAAACCAACGGATAAGTCGTCCCTTTTTCCAGAATAAATTTTTGCTTGTAAACGCCGCTGCTGTCAGCAACGGCCTTTGGTTTTGTGGCTTCTTCGGGTGAAACTTCTACAGTTACCGTTTCTGTTTTTCCTGTTTTTGGATCTACTCTTGTTATGGTTTTTGTTTCTTTTTTACAGGCAGTCAGTGTTATTGCTATAAGCGCAAGCGCTGTTAATTTTCTCATAAATGATATTTTGATAATTGATGATTTATAATCATCCTGTTTTATTAAATTTATTTGGGCAATCCCTCGCCAAGGCTTTTGCAGCAGCTCGGGCCGGGCTATCCGCTCATATCTTTTGTCTTTCAGATTCTTCCTGCGTCAGAACAGAAAAACAAAAGGATAACCGCTTCTATCCCTATTGCAATTCCGGTTGTCGTTTTAGAAATTATTACATAAGTACTCAAACTCCCAAACTCTCAAATTCTCAAACTCTAGGACGCTCCAACTCCCTAACTCAACTTCTGTCTCACCGCTTCATAGAGAATAGCGCCACAGGCTACAGAGACGTTCAGTGACTGGGTTTTACCTTCTATCGGAAGCTTTATTTTTTCATCGGCGTGATGTAGCACTTCTTTAGAGATTCCGGTTTCTTCATTTCCCATTACAACGGCACAAGGTTCTTTAAAATCGACATCATATATCAATTTCTGCGCCTTTTCTGTCGCTGCAAAAACGGAAACACCGCTTTGCTGAAGAAAATCTACGGTGTGAGCCAGATTTTTTTCTTTGCAGATTTTAATGTTATAAATTGCTCCGGCAGATGTTTTAATAGCATCAGAATTAATCGGTGCAGCTCCTTTTTCAGGAATTACAACGGCGTGAACGCCCACACATTCGGCAGTTCTGCAGATTGCACCGAAGTTTCTCACATCTGTCAAGCGGTCTAGAACCAGAATAAAAGGCGTTTTTCCTTCCTCAAAAAGCTGAGGCAATACATCTTCGATTTTATGAAACGGAACATCTGAAATAAAAGCAACCACACCCTGGTGATTTTTCCTGGTAAAACGGTTCAGTTTCTCTACAGGAACATAGTTTGGGCGGATATTGTGTTTTGCTAAAAGCTGTTTCAGCTCAATATAGATTTCGCCTTGCAACGCGTTCTGAACAAATATTTTGTCAATAGTTTTTCCCGCTTCGATAGCTTCCAATACAGGTCTTAACCCGAAAATAAAATCGTCTTTTTTCTCTTGATTCATTAATGAGATATTGTTTTGCAAAAGTAAGGTTTTTTGATAGATATTATTTTACGGTTTTTGAAGATTGATGTATACCTTTTTTTTTTCATTAAAAGTAATGATAGATAGTATGTTACGATTAATTATTTATGATGTCTGAGATATTTTGAGTAAATTGCTAAAAAATTTAACTATGAAAAAGATTCTCTATTTTTTCACACTACTATTTAGTATGACATTATCTGCGCAGGATGGGACTATTGATACAAGCTTTAATCCTATGGATATGGGGATAAATAGTGGTTTCAATAATGCTGTTAATGATATGAAAAAGCAACCGGATGGAAAGATTCTGGTTGGAGGTATGTTCACATCCTATAATTCAGTAGTTGCCAATAAAATGGTTCGGATAAATCAGGATGGAACTCTGGATAATAGTTTTACATTTTCTAGTGGTATTATTGAAAGAGGTATAAGAAAAATTGCTTTGCAATCTGATGGGAAAATCTTAATAATCACAGGTTCCCCAAACACAACTTCTTCAGAGCTAATGCGGTTAAATTCGGATGGAAGTAAAGACAATACTTTTAGCTCATATTACGGCGGAAGTCTTTTTTCTATTTGGGTTTTGGATGATGGTAGAATCATGATTGGTGGATTATTC
>JAEXJU010000186.1 GCA_023448955.1 Bacteroidota bacterium | reverse complement strand
GCCCACGCCCATTGTTCCTTTTTCTGCTATCAGCATGACGCTTTTATCCGGATGTAGTGCTTGTAAAGCTTTGATTTCTTCCTGAGCTTGCGGCGTGATCATACACTTGCCGTGCAATTCTCTGTCGGATCTGGAGTGTGCCTGGTTTCCCGGAGATAATAAATCGGTGGAAATATCACCTTCACCGGCGATGAAAGTAACCACTTTGATCTCTTCCGGAACTTCCGGAAGCTTGGTGAAAAATTCTGCTTTTGCGTAGCTTTCAAAAATTTCTCTTGCAATAGGATTATCATTTTTGAACGCTTCTTTCAGTCTGTCAATATCTGCTTCATATAAGAAAACCTGTGTTTTCAGAACATCTGCAGCTTGTTTTGCGATCTCAGGATTATTTCCTAATGCTAAGTCCAATAAAACTTTGATAGACGGGCCGCCTTTCATATGCGAAAGCAGTTCGAAAGCAAAATCAGGAGTGATTTCTTCTACCAAAGATTCTCCAACGATAATTTCTTTTAAAAACTGGGCTTTTGCACCTGCAGCACTTGTGGTTCCCGGAAGCGTATTGTAAATAAAAAACTGAAGAGAATCGGCTCTGTAAACATTGTTCTTATCCTTTATCTGTGCGATGATGGCATTTAAAAGTTCTGCACTGTCAATCGGTTTCGGATGTAAACCTTGTTCTTTTCTCTCTTCAATTTCCTTAAGATAATCTTTGTAAATATTCATTTTTATATCGTTTCGATTTTTATGGTTCGATTTTTGGTGACTTAAGATTCGAATTTTAATCGTATTGTAAAAATTTCTAATAACGTCTTAAACAAACGTTTTACAGTCACCTGCATAAAGATTCTGATTACGTTCAAGTTAATTACCGTTTCTCAAAATGCGCTCAAATTTACGAATTTCAAAACTTTTAAAATAATTATATAATTTAGATTAAAAATAAATTATATATCTTTTTTCTATATTCTCTATTTTTACCGGAATAATTTTTATTTTGAAAACCAGGCAAATTCATTTATGGTGTTGCAAATCAAATATTTATTAAAAAAATATACAGGGCAGATTGCAGTTTTAGCTATTTTTTTAGCGTTGATCTTGATCTACTATTTTTTTGATCCTTCCACAAGCGGATGGTTTCCGAAATGTCCACTGAAAGAACTGACTGGTTATGAATGTGCAGGATGTGGCGTCCAAAGGTCTTTTCATTCAATTTTACACTTGCGTTTCATAGAAGCTTTTAAATATAATGCATTATTCGTACTTTCAATTCTATACGTTCTATTATTAATTATTTTAAAGTATTCTGAATCTTTTAGAAACAAAAAAATATTACAAAATATTTTTTTTAGTAAAAAATCGTTATTTTTTTTGATAATAATAGTTTTCTTATTTTCGTTGCTCAAAAACACAGATTGTTATAAAGCTTTTATTAACAATTTATAATTGCTGATTACTGATGAAAAGATTTTTAAATTTCACAGTCGTGTATTTCTTTATATCGACTTCCGGACAGGCTGCTGATATTCCGGAGCTTATTCCGAAAACCATTAACAAAAATACAGGATATATAGATCAAAAAGGTAATGTTATCATAGAACCTCAATATCATATTGCGATGTTCTTTTCGGAAGACTGCAACCTTCTTAACTCGCCTAAAGAAAGCCTGCGGCAATTCGGTTCTGCAGATTTTGCAACGGTTGAACAAGATGAAATTACTTACAGGATTGATAAAACAGGTAAACGGGTTTATCAATACCGGAAAAATGATCTCGGCAAATGCCTGAAACCTTATGAATCTCCTAAATATAAAGCCTTTGTTTATGATGGTTTTTTTGGCCTCACCAGCAAAGTGGATGCAGATGTGAGAAACTTCCGGGATTTTGAAATCTATCCGCAGTATCAGATGCTTTATGTGCTGGATGGCAATATAGAAGATCCTATGATTATTGCTGTTAGAAAGAATAAATTCGGCATTATCAATAAAAAAAATCAGGTTGTAATTCCTTTTGAGTATGAAGATATCAAAACCAACCTGAGCTGGAAAACGGCCAATCTGTTTGAAGTTTCCAGAAACGGGACAGACTATTTTTATATCGATCAAAATAATCAGGCCTATTAATTAAAAAGTTGTACCTTCGCGATCAGAAATTTAAGGGGTGCTGTAAAAAGCTGAGATTATACCCAATGAACCTGGAACTTGTAACGAGTTTAGGGAAACATTCATTATAAATGATGAATGATAAACGATAATTGATTAATAATAACGTTTAAAAAATCATTTATCAATCATAATTTATCATTTATAAACATAGTCGCCCCTTTTATTCCAATAAATTTTAACAACAAAAATTTAAACGAATGAAAGGATTTATTTTTTTAGGAGTATTGGTTGCTCCTTTCTATCTTTCGCAGACAGTGCAGGATTCTACAAACATCACATCAATTCCTGCTGTCGAATTTACCAAAAAAACCCCGGTTGCCAAGTCTATCATTAATGTCGAGAAAGAGCTTGCCGACAAAAATCTGGGACAGGATTTGCCCATTCTTCTGAAAAATCAGATGTCTGTAGTCTCCACATCAGATGCCGGAAACGGAATTGGTTACACAGGTTTCAGAATCCGCGGGACAGCCGGAACAAGTGTTAATGTAATGCTGAATGGTGTGCCGTACAATGATTCCGAATCGCAAGGCACTTTTTTCGTGAATGTTCCTGATCTTACAAGTTCTGCATCGCAGATTGTTATTCAAAGAGGTGTTGGGACTTCGTCAAACGGCGTTTCTGCCTTTGGAGCCAGCGTGAATGTGATCTCAAGAGATCCTTCGGAAACATTTTCAGTCAGGTCGGATGATTCTTATGGCTCATTCAACACTTATAAATATTCTGCTGAGGTCAATTCCGGCAAATTTTGGAAGAACAGGATGTCAGTGATGGGAAGATATACATATATCAATTCCGACGGATACATTGACAGGGCTTTTTCCAAACTTCAGTCGTACAATTTTTCTGCATTGTTTCAAGAGAAGAATACTGAGTTGAGATTTTTAGCTTTCGGAGGAAAAGAAAAAACTTACCAGGCCTGGAATGGTGTGGATAAAGCTACCTGGGAAACTGATCCGAAATTTAATTATTCAGGAGCAATCTATGATTCTAACTGGGAAAAAATTGTGGGATTTTATGACAACGAAACTGATAATTACAGGCAAAACCATTATCAATTGTTATGGAATCAGAAATTGTCTGATCAATGGAAACTCGAGACAACGGCTCATTACACCAAAGGAAAAGGCTATTATGAGAACTACAAGCAGGATGCAAAATTCTCTAAATATAATCTTCCGAATATCATAGAAAACGGCACGGAAATTAAAACATCAGATTTCATCAGAAAAAAATGGCTGGACAATGATTTTTATGGCATCATTTCTACTTTATACGGAAAATTGGGAAATCTTGACCTGAATTTCGGAGCAGTAGCCAATCAGTATTATGGAAGGCACTTTGGGAATGTGACGGGCGTTTTTCTTCCTCAGATCGATGAATATGAATATTACAGAAACCGTTCTGTGAAGAATGAAATTTCGGGTTTTGCAAAAGCGATCTATAAGCTTAACCGGTTTGAGTTTTTCGGAGATTTTCAGTTGAGAAATATCAATTATGATACTAAAATCATCTTATCAGGTGACGGCGAAGGCGCAGATCTTGACAGGAAATGGACTTTTTTCAATCCGAAAGCCGGTGTTAACTTTAATGTAGAAAACGGAAAAGTTTTCGTTTCGTATGCCAATGCGCACCGTGAGCCAAACAGGGATGATCTATTTGCCAACCCGGAAACAAAAGCAGAAACCCTGCACGATTTCGAAGCGGGCTGGGAGCAAAGAATCGGAAAAGTATCTCTGACAGCCAATGCATATTACATGTTTTACAAAAATCAATTGGTTCTCAATGGCCAGATCAATAATGTGGGCGAATTCATCCGGACTAACAGCGGAAAAAGTTACAGGCTGGGTTTGGAATTAGGAATTCTGTCTAAAATTACTGATCAGTTTCAGATTTCTGCCAATGCAACCTTCAGCGAAAATAAGAACAGGAATTTCTATTCTGAAACAGAAACTGGTTTGCAGAATTTTGGAAACACGCAGATTTCTTTTTCTCCGGGAATCATTGCCAATGCCAATTTACAATACTCTCCAATCAAAGATCTGAATTTTGGAATTACAGGGCAATTTGTAGGAAAACAGTTTCTTGATAATACGGGAGATCCTGTTAATCAGCTCGATTCTTATTTTGTCCCGGATTTCAATGCGTCCTATAAACTCCCGCTGGAGAAACAGGATATTACTTTTAGGTTCCTGTTAAATAATTTCACCGATACGAAGTATGTCAATAACGGTTTTAGTGGTCCGTATTACTTCTCGCAAGCCGGAATTAACTTCATTTTTGGTGTTTCTATGATGTTCAGATAAAAATTAATATTTTGATTATCAATTTGTTGTAAATATTTTAAGGTTTATATATAATAATTTATTTGTTGATTTGAAATTAATATTAAATTTACAACAATTTCAAGTTCATGTATAATGTCCTTTGAAATCATATATAAACCTTAAAAATTTACATTTATGAGAAAATTTTATTTTCTGACACTGGCTCTATTGGCGAGTGTCACAGTTTCTGCACAAGCTCTTTTGAACATTGTAAAAACAGCGGAAGGTGTTTATACAATGACTTACAATGATTCTGCCAACGGATGGGCATTTTATGACCCATTTAGTCAGCCCATCGGTGTTTATCTGTTTATAAATCCCGGAGATACAACGCCAAGCGGAACATTTAACGATGCCTGGGGTAATATTACAACAACGCTTAACTGGGATGGGACGAATTACTCAGGGACAATTAATCTTAATACCCATAATTTTAACAATACAGGAGGGGTTTTACCTGCCGGAACCAAAGTAAATGAACTCAGGTTCCTTTTTACAGAAGCTCCTGCGGGTAACGGCGGACACCAGACAGGTGATAAGTTAGGAACTAGCTATGGTTTTACGTCTTCCACTATTCCTAGCTTAGCTGTAGCGGATGTCAATGGTAAAACTAAATCTCAGGTGGCTGCAGGGAAATTGTTCACCTCTGCTAAAGGAAATGTAGAACTGACTGTTTACGATTTCGGAGGTAAGGTTATAAAGACAATGAAAACAAATGCAAACGGAAATCCAATAGACCTTAACCTTAATCAAAAAGGCCTTTATTTGGTAAAGATTTTATCAGATAACGGATCAGAGGTTGTTAAATTTGCTTACTAATTTCAATAATTCAAATCAAATCAAAAGGTTGCTTGCAAAAGCAACCTTTTATATTTTCTATACTATCAAAAATTATGTAGTTTTGCGACAATGAATTTTGAGTACTTATTATATCAATATCTTCTGAAGCGTCAGACAGCGGAAGTTCCTGATTTTGGGGTTTTTAGGCTCATAAGAGAATCGGCGAAAATAGATGCTGAAAATTCTGTCATTCTTCCTCCGAAAGAATCAATTGAATTTGAACAGGATTTTTTTGTTTCCGGTCTGGATCTGGCAGATTATATCTCTGCAGACACAGGTCTTGGACAATCAGAAGTATTATCTCAGCTGAAAAGTCAGTCCAATCAATGGAAAAACAAATTGCAGTCCGACGGATTTTTACAACTTGGTAATATCGGACGCCTGATTCTGGATAAAGAAAACCGGATCATAAAAGATAATGAAGAAACTGACGCTTTCGGTTTCGAGGAAATTAATCTGAATCAGCTAAAAGCAAAAAGACCAATTCAGAAACCGGATGCCGGATACAATTTAAATAAAGGCGTTATATGGGCCTTTCTTAGCCTTATTGCTATTGGTTCGGCTTTGTTTTATCTTTTCGGAGATCAGGAGCTGATTTTCGGAAAATCTTCCAATATCCCTTCCAAACAGACTGTTAAAAAGATTCAGAAACCGAAAATACCGGTAGTTCCAAAACAAGATTCTATAAAAACAGACAGTATAAAACCTACAACGAATGCAAAAATCCAAAAAACCAGCAGATAGCCTTACGGTAATGACGAACATCGTCCTTCCCAACGAAACCAATTCATTAAGAAATCTTTTCGGAGGCGAGCTGTTGTCAAGAATGGACAGAGCAGCGTCTATTTCTGCGACAAGACATTGTGAAAGAAGGGTGGTGACCGCTTCTGTAAATCATGTGTCATTTAATCATCCGATTCCGGAAGGCGGAATTGTAGTGCTGGAGTCTAAAGTTTCCAGAGCATTCGGGACATCAATGGAGATTTATGTAGATGTTTGGCTGGATGATCCTATCAACCAGACAAAGATCCATACCAACGAAGGGATTTACACTTTTGTCGCTGTGGATGAGTTCAATCGCCCGATTCCGATTCCTGCGCTGGAACCGGAAACCGAAGAAGAGAAAAAACGTTTTGATGCTGCACTCAGAAGAAAAGAATTATCATTGATCCTTTCCGGAAGAATGAAACCAGCGGATTCTATTGAACTGAAAAAATTATTTGCGGGAGAAATCGAAATTTAATTAATAACGGAAGAATTTTCTTCCGTTTCTTTTTTATCAATTATGAATTATAATCAAGTTATGCGGATTTTATTATTAGATACCAATCATCCGCTGATAGAAGAACAGCTTTCTGATAAAGGT
>JAEXJU010000080.1 GCA_023448955.1 Bacteroidota bacterium | reverse complement strand
ATGATAGATAATAAATCTGGTGTAAATCCGGGCCAAGGCGCATCTGAAACCGTAAGAATGGACCCGTCAATAAACTTTTGAACCTTGTAATGTTCCTGAGAAGGAATGTAAATATCGTCACCTCTCTGTTCCAGTTCAATTCCAAGTTTTCTAAATGTATTCGGGATCACACCCAGCTGGTTCCAATTAACATTTTTAATGGTGATTTCAGATTTTGTCATAGCAGCAAGACCAATCCAGGAACCGATCTCCACCATATCCGGCAGCATTGTATGTTCTGTGCCGTGCAGCTTATCCACACCTTCAATAGTAAGTAGGTTAGATCCGATGCCGGTAATATTAGCACCCATTCTGTTTAGCATTTTACAAAGCTGCTGCAGATAAGGCTCGCACGCGGCATTGTAAATTCTTGTTTTTCCTTTTGCTAAAACTGCCGCCATTACGATGTTAGCAGTTCCCGTCACAGAAGCCTCTTCCAGAAGAATGAATTTTCCGTTCAGTTCTTTAGCTTTTAGGGAATAATATTGATCTTCCTCATCAAAACTGAATTCTGCGCCCAGTTCTACAAAACCCTGGAAGTGCGTATCCAAACGTCTTCTCCCGATTTTGTCACCGCCTGGTGTTGGCATATATGCTTCGCCAAATCTCGCCAGCATAGGTCCGAGAATCATAACCGAACCTCTTAATTTTGCCCCGTCTTTTTTGAACTCTTTGGATTTGATGTAATCGAAATTAACTTCATCAGATTTAAACGTATAATCGCCTTTTCCGTTTTTAGTCACCTTCACATTAAAATCCTGAAGAATCTCAATGAGTTTATTGACATCTTTAATATCAGGAATATTTTTAATTCTTACTTCATCTTCGGTAAGCAAGACTGCACAAAGTATCTGTAAGGCTTCATTTTTCGCACCTTGAGGTGTGATGTCACCGCTCAATCTTTTTCCTCCTCTTATTTCGAAAGCTCCGCTCATTATCTTCTCTTGTTTTTATGATTTTGGAAGTTATTTTTCCTTTTATTATTGTTATTTTGGTTTCTGTTATTCTGGTTTCTGTTATTGTTCTGGTTTCGGTTGGTGGCGTAGTAGATTTTACTTTTGTCCAGTGAGTCCAGTCCGGTGAGATCCAGCTGATTGTCAGACAGATCTTTCAGATGCCGGAAAATAACATCATCGCTCACGTGCTCTTTGTTATAAACATTGTAGGACTTCTTCATATTATTGGCAATTACCTGAATCAGTGCATCTTTCTCATCACCATCATTCAATTTTATTGCCATTTCTATCAGTTGAAGAATACTCTTACCATAGAATTTATAGTCATTATCAAAAGAAGGGTAATCCATTCTTCTTGGTTTCTCTGCCAGTTCCTCCTTAGTAACAATAGTGTAAGGCGAATCTACATCCAGATCATAATCTGCCAAAATGAATAAATGATCCCAAAGTTTATGTTTGTAGTTTTCTTCATCGCGAAGATGCGGGTTTCGCTGACCCATAAATTCTACAATTGCCAGCGCCATTTCATTACGTTCTTCCTTAGTGGGAAGCGTTTTGCAGTGCTCTACCAATTGCTGTATATTGCGCCCGTATTCAGGCATTATAAGCTGTGTTCTGTCGGTATTATATTCCATAATACTGCAAATATAAAAATATAAAATCAGAAAAATTTATTTTTATACCATCATCAAAATAAACAGGATTTGGGCGTATCCCTATATCCCGGTTCTATCGGGATAAGCGGGTCGTGCTTTCCGCTATATCTTTTTCTTTTTTGCCAAAAAAAGAAAAAGGATGCCGCTGCAATCACTTACGCATTTCCTATTCTAAGAATTTTTTTCTTTGTTCCGCATCTGGAAGGAAGCATTGGTTGGCAGCCAGCTTTTTTCGGTTTCTGGAAATAAAATTGTAAAACTGATTGCCAAGAAAGTCCGGTATTATTTTGCCAACAGAAGCAAGAGCGTAAAAACCGCCAAGTTCACTAGCTATTTTAAGTATAGCCTGGTATTTTGTCAGGTAAAAATGCTGCGGTTTCCAGAGATAAAGTGTATCAAAGATCTGATTCGGAAGATTTCGCTCGTTCAGGAATTTTTGTCCAAATCCGGATTGCAAAGATGAAAACAAAAATTTATCGTTTTTGTCCCGCTCCAATATCCATTGTACCCAGTGGTTGCAAAATCCGCACTCGCCATCATAAAACACAATGAACTTATCTTTGAAACTGGCTGAGATTTCAGAGGTCATAAATGATTGGCATTTTCTATTTCCTTCTGTATTTTTCTGAAATATTGAGCCAGTTCTTTTCTCTGCTCATCAGTAAGTTTCGCTTCCGGATGTGCAATCTGATAACTTTCCAGAGGCATTTCTTTTTGCTCTACCATTTCAGCAGACTCTTCCAGCTTATGAGCTTGTCTTTTCTTTTCATAAGTTGCGAAGACTGAAAAATTAAGTTCCTGTCTTCCTTCATCAATATGGTTTTTCAGAAGCCAGGCAAAAGGCTGTATATTACTGTAAAATGGGTATTTTGACTCGTTGGAATGACAGTCATAACAAGAGTTCCTGATTATTTTTGCAATAGGCTCCGGTGTATCTTTTATTCTAAGGAAATCCATTCCTTCATTCACTGGCGGATTGGTTTTATCAATCTGAAAGAATTGAATAAAAATAAATATGAAGGCGAGTATTAACAATGTTTTTTTCATTATTTCTAATAATTATTTTGCCTGCTGAAATTACAAAAAATATCATCAAACAAAAAATCCGATCTAATTAAAGATCGGATTCTATCATTATGATTAACTGGCGGCCCAGAAGGTCCAGTAAGTACCGTTGTAAATAACAAGTTGTTTTTTTACAGCATCATAAACAATCATTCCCGGATCTGGATTTATGATATTTAGATGCGGACTAGCTACTTTTGGTAAAACCATTGCTTTGTTAGTGTCTTCCAATACCAGAATTCCCGGAGTGCTTGTGGGAGTTCCAATGCTCAACTTTGTTCCTGATAGGTCATTCAAGGCATCCTGTAAAGCTGTATTTACTGATCCTGTGCTTACACTGAGGTCTTTCCAGCCAGATGCATATTTAACTTTAACCTTTTTATCATTACTGTCATAAACTAATGTTCCGTTCTGAACAGTTTCCGTTACAGAAGAGCCTGTGATAAATGGCGAAATATTGCTTGTTCCGTTTACCCAGGGTAAAATAAGACCTTTTGGTTGTGTGTTGGAAACTGGTGTTATCGTATAGGTGTTACCAAATTCCAAGGAAACCGATGCGTTTGAAACGGCGGGTTTACCAATAGCAACTTGTGCATTTATTAATGCTGTGCAATAAAATATGATTAATGTAATGTATTTCATCTTATGTTTATTTTGTGATTAATTTGAACAAGATTGAGTGTTAAAGCATTTCCATCCAGTTGCTGTTCCGTCTGTGTTGATCTGTAAACAATCCTGCGTAATGTTATATACCATCATTCCTTCTATAAGATTAGCTGTAGGTATTGCAGCTATCTGTGCTGTTGTGAGTCTGTTGATGGCAAAACCTTTTGTTTTGGCTTCCAGTACAGTCCAGGCACCTTTTCTTACCATTGGCCAGTTGCCATTATCACTTCCGGCTCTTCCCAATGCTGAAATACCATGATTGGTGTCCAAAACAGTCCCTGTTGTAACAGGTGTTTTATAGCAAACATCACTGGTGTCTGTATCGGTAGCCGGATTGTTACTGGTATCTGTATCTGTACTGTTGCTTGGAGAGGCTATATTTACTGTATTGATAAGATTTCCGGTATAAGTAAACGGAATACTAACTGTGACAGTGTATGTGACTGTGCCGCCGACAGGCAATCCTACAAGATCACTGATAGCACCAGTCTGTGTACCTGTTACTGATGTTGTAGCGCCACCAGCAACACTGGCTGTATAACTGACATTCGCTGAAGGAATACCACTGGGAACAGCATCTGTCACACTCGCATTTAACACACCAAATGGACCATTGTTTCCGACTACAATAGTGTAAGTGTTAGTTGTTCCCGGGATGTATTTAGTCTTGCCGTCCGTTTTTGTGGCATACAAATCTGCACTAAAAGCAATAGGAGCAGACACGCAATGTGCGCCATCATTTGCATTGCTGGCAGGTGAGGAAGAAATAAGCACTCTTGCACCATCACTTAAATTAAACTGATAAAAGCCACCAGTATTCAATGAACCAAATAATTCACCTGTACTTGAAGAAAACATAGCTCCAAAATGTGTAGTACTTCCGGATCCTCCTCCAATGTTGGTTACGACACCTGAAGTTGGATTTATAGAAACAAGATTTCCATTGGTACTGTTGATGCCATACAATAAGTTGGTTGAGGTATTGTAAGTAATATCCGGCGTATTTATCGCTGTGTTGAGTGATAATGCTGTTGCAGTCATTGTGGAAAGATTTATTTTGTAAATAGTCGAATTGCTTGTATTCTGCTTTACATAATAAGTTCCTGAAGGATCAATTTCACCCGCATTATATATAATACCGTTTGGTAATCCTGTTACTGCTCCCAACGAAACATAATTCCCATTTTTTCCTATTCTTACAATCGTATTGGTGTTATCTACAGTTCCGTAGATAAAACCATCAACAGGATTTAGCGCTATTGAGTTATAATTGCTTGTATAGGCAGATCCAATAGCTGGATAGGTAAAAGGATTTGTAGAGGTATTGACTTCATACAGTGTATTGCTTTGTGATAAATAAAGTTTGGAATCACAGCCAAAAGGGATCTGACAGGCAGCACCTCCGGTTGTTGTAACACTAATCGTTGCTTTATTTGAACGGTAACCTTCATCATTAAAAGGAGATGTAGTTCCTTTAATGGAATATTGAGCAGTTTCTGTTCCTACAAAACCTGTATTTCCTGTGAATGTTACAACACCTGTTGTTGGATTATAAACCCAAGTTCCATTTGCAGAATTGTAGGTGTTTCCAGATACAGCATTTCCTGAAGCATCATAGAAAATAAATGATGATTTGTTAATGTTTGCTGAACTGGATGTGACTGTAGTTGGGAAAATACCGGTGTAAGCCAAGTCGTTGTTCAGGACGTTGATAGGGATTGCGACATCACGGCATCCTGTAGCCGTGTCATCATATGCTTCTGCGGCATATGGCATGGTAACCTTTAGGTTTTTAATAACATGAGTGTTATTAAGACCGCCAGTAGATGCAGCAAATCCTATTCTGAAAAAGCTGGGAGCTGTTGTACTTAGGTTGTGTGTTGTATTGGCACCCTGTGTATTACTGGTGTTGAAATCACTTACAGCAGGATTTGCATTTTCAGTATAAACGTATGATGTTCTGTACCAGTATTTATTTATTACTGTTGTAGTAGTTGCTCCATGCTGGATTTTCACGGTAACATCAAAACCACCTAAAATATTTGGCAATAATTCGATGATGGCTTTTCTGTAGTTAGCATCCGTAGGAACAAAGCTTAATGTAGTTGTTTTAAGGTCAAAATTATCGCTTTGGCCAGCAGCTGTGGAATATGTTCCTGTGAGAGGGTTAATTGTTGCTGCGCCTACAGTTCCGCTAAGCGTGGATTGGGTAGTGAGAACCGGGTAGCCGGTGTATCCATTTCCTAACCCTGTTGATGTATTGATAATATTGCCTTTTGCTCCTCTTAGTGTTACATGGCTGTTTCCTTGCGTAAAAGTGGACGAAGGGATACCATTAGAACGCTGATCTCCCTGAAATACGCTTCTCTTGTAGTTGCCAAAAGCGTCTAATCCTACACCTAAGAAGGCTCCTGTTAGACCGGTTTGTCGCAGACCCGGCCACGAATCGTTTGTCCGGTTGTAACCATAGCCTAATCCTGCACCATAAGAGCCTACAACAGGACTTCCAATAGACGCATCGAAAAGAAACATAGAAATCCCGTCTGCTCCGGTTCCTCCGTACATACCGTATTCGAATTCTATCTTGATGCCGTTTACAGAGGAAAACTGATGATTATTAAGATATATTGCTCCGAAACTGTTATTGATTGAAGGGGTAAGCTGTGCTCCATTAGTTGTAAATGTGACAGCGTTGGTTCCTATCTGTGGCATAAGTAGAGAGATTTCTGTAGGTTTGATACCTGATGTAAATGTTTGATTGTATGGGAAATCACCATACAACTGTGCATTTAGGTTTTCATAAAATCCATTTGCCAAAACAAGAACCAACAATAATTTTGTAAATATTTTGTTGATCATTTTTTTGTTTTTAAGTATATAAAAGTTATAACCATTTGGTTATAAATTAGTTATAAAAGCACACGAGATAACGCTGCATTGTTTTATAATGCAGAAATATTCCGGAAGTAATAAATTACTGGAAATGAGAATGTGCTGATAGTTAAGCGCGGATAGGTGGTGGGCGGGCGAATAAAGAATTGTATTCCTTCCTTGAAAGATAAATCTTGTAGGAAGTATTTATTAGCCTTTGAAAATGTATAATTCCGTAGATGTAAAACCTATCAGGATTTATGAACGACAATAAATTATTGTGGCTGTTAACGGCTTTTTTTAATGAGAAATTGGCAATATTAAATGAACCGTCAGAAGAGGAGTTTTGGTTGTTGTAAAAAATTTCGGGTTTAGCAGAAACCTGTATTTTTTTCTCTTTTTTAATAACCTTTTCAGCAATTTCTTTTTTTGTTTCCAAAGGTTTTTTTTGGGTGGCCAACTGCTTCTTTTCAGAAATGCTATCATTTTTCGCATAGCTTTTTATTGAAGAATTGGTAATTACCGTAACATTATTTTCATTATTATGGATAACCACAGAAGTTCCCTCAGAAAGATGTAGGTTTTCCATTCCGTAGACAGTACTTTCTTGGGAATAAGCTTTGATGGAAAAACAAAGAAGAAATAATAACACAAGTCCAAAAGCTTTTCTTTGGACTATATTGAAAACTCTAGCAAGGAATTCTTTTGCAGAAAACCTCGAAAGATTGTATGTTTTTTTCAATCGTTGTGTGTTTGCTGCAAAATTAATAAAATAAATAATAATAAATATTAATTTTTACATTTTTATGATAATTGATATCAGTTATTAACCCAAATTATTTAGTTATCTTTGCAAAAATTTTGGGCTCCGATAGTCGGAGTAACCCATTCTTAATCAGAATTTAAAATTCGGATATTGAAAATTAGGTAGAATGAGATATCAATTCAACATCTGATTCTGAAGTTTTAACAGAACATCAGTTTTTCGGATTTTAAATAAAAGAAACAAATTTTATGAGCAATATCGTTGCAATCGTTGGGCGTCCAAACGTCGGAAAATCCACATTATTTAATCGTTTACTGGAAAGAAGAGAAGCCATTGTAGATTCTACTGCAGGCGTAACACGGGACCGTCATTACGGAAAATCCGATTGGAATGGAGTAGAGTTCACTGTTATCGATACAGGTGGTTATGAAGTCAATACCGAAGATGTTTTCCAGGAAGAAATCTCAAAACAAGTGCAGCTAGCCATTGACGAAGCGACTTCCATTATTTTTATGCTTAATGTGGAAGAAGGACTTACAGATACAGATTATGAGATCTTTGAGATGCTTCGCCGTTCTAATAAGCCGGTTTATATCACAGTGAACAAAGTCGATTCTGCTAAAGAAGAATTGGCAGCCACAGAATTTTATCAGTTAGGAATTGAGGAATATTTCACATTGTCTTCAGCAACAGGTTCCGGAACCGGAGAATTACTGGATAAAATTGTTAAGGATTTTCCGACAACTGATTACAAAGATCCTTTTGAAGGACTTCCTAAAATCACCATCGCCGGACGTCCGAATGTTGGAAAATCAACCCTTACGAACGCGCTTCTGGATGTGGAAAGAAACATTGTGACAGATGTTGCAGGAACCACCAGAGACAGTATTCAGACACTTTATAACAAGTTCGGACACGAGTTTGTATTAGTAGATACAGCCGGGATGCGTAGAAAATCCAAGGTGAACGAAGATCTGGAATTTTATTCGGTGATGCGTTCCATTCGTTCCATAGAATATTCTGATGTGGTCATCATTATGGTAGATGCAACTTTGGGCTGGGAATCTCAGGATATGAATATTTTTGGTCTGGCTCAGAAAAATAGAAAAGGCATCGTGATTCTTGTTAACAAATGGGATCTGGTGGAAAAAGAAACCAATACTACACGTGATTTTGAAGCTGCTATCAGACATAAAATCGGTCAGTTCAGTGATATTCCTATCTTATTTGTTTCTGCATTGACAAAACAAAGAATCCTGAAAGCTGTTGAGGTTGCAATGCAGGTTTATGAAGACAGAAAGAAGAAAATCAAAACATCCAAGCTGAATGAGGTGATGCTTCCTGTTTTTGAAGCGACACCGCCGCCAGCCATCAAAGGAAAATATATCAAAATCAAATATTGCGTGCAGTTGCCAACGCCAAGTCCGCAGTTTGTGTTTTTCTGCAATCTTCCGCAGTATGTGAAAGAGCCTTATAAACGTTTCACGGAAAATCAACTGAGAAAACATTTCGGTTTCACCGGAGTTCCGATTGAGGTTTATTTCCGACAGAAATAATAATAGATTAACCCTTTCCGAGTTTCTTGCTCTGAAAGGGTTTTTTATAATAAATATTATCATTACATTTAGAATCTAAGATTATAATAAAACTATGTTAACGATACTTTCAGAAAACTTTTCACTTGTCAATTCCTGGATCAATGATTTAAGAAATATCAATGTGCAACAGGACCGAATGAAATTCCGTAGAAATATGGAAAGAATTGGTGAAATTGCCGCTTTCGAAATCAGTAAAACGCTGGACCAAAAAGAGATCGAAATCACAACACCGCTTGATACTCTTAAGGTTAAAGAAATAGAAACGCAGCCTGTTATTACAACAATTCTCAGAGCCGGAGTTCCATTGTTTCAGGGGATTTTAAATTATTTTGATAAGGCAGATTGCGGTTTTGTGGCGGCTTACAGAAAACACGATGCCAATGATTATTTTTCTATCAAACAAGATTATCTGACTTGCCCAAAGTTAGACGGTCGTCCGCTCATCGTTGCAGATCCGATGCTGGCAACAGGCGCATCTCTGATTGAGGCGATTAAAGATTTGCTTACAAACGGAAAACCGACTTCCATTCATATTGTTGCAGCAATTGCCAGCCGCCAAGGTGTTGAAACCATTCAAAATGCTTATCCTGATGCCAAAATCTGGATTGGGGCTTTAGATGAAAGTTTGACTTCAAAAGGTTATATCACACCAGGTTTAGGTGATGCCGGTGATTTGTCGTACGGCGAGAAGCTGCAGAGGTAGAGATGTAAATGATAGTTGATAAGCGATAATTGATTTTATCATTCATCAATTATATTTAAATGTCCATCGCCATTACGAGAATGCTGATTTTTACATTTGTTGAATTATTCAGGATTTCCCAGGCGATATTTGAAATGGTGTTTCCGGTAGTGTAAACATCATCAATCAGCAGAATATGCTTATCATCAATACTTTGTGTTAGTTGATAAGCATTTTTTGTTTTTAGTCGCTCGCTTTGATCTTTTTTTGCCTGGGCTTTGCCGTGCGTGGTGCGTTTTAGTAAAGTGTGATTAACCGGAATATTGTAAAACTTAGACAGTTCGTTTCCAAACAAATGAAGTTGATTATAGCCGCGTTGTTTCAGTTTTCTGCGGTGTAGCGGAACTGTAGTTATGATATCTGGTCTATCGTTTTGAAAATCAATTTTTTCCGTAACCCATTTTGCTAGATTTTTTCCAATATTTTCCCGTTGATTGTACTTCAGTTGCTGGATGATGTTCTGAGCCAGGCTTTCTTTTTCATAAAACAATAAGGAATAAGCATTTGATATCGGAAATTGAACTAAAAGCTTGTCTTTAAGTATGTTACTTCCGTTATAGTTGTGGTTGGTAAAGTTGATTTTTGGAAAACAGACCTCACATACAACCTCGTTTTTATCAATAATCTGGTTGCAATCCAGACAGCGGTTTGGAAAGAGAAAATCGAAAATTGGCATTTAAGTGTTAAGACAGCTTTGTATTGTTTTACAGAACAACAGCAGCTCATTTTGCTGCTGTTGAAAGTATAATTCTTTGAACTGAATTATTTTTTTTCGCAATTTTTTTTGTCTTTGCAATCCTTATGCTTTTTGTCACAGTGTTTTTTATCTTTTTTTGTGCATTCTTTTTTGTCTTTGCAGCATTCTTTTTTTTGTGTTTCCTGAGCATAAGTAAAAGATGCAGAGATTACTGCAACGGCGAAAATAAGTTTCTTCATAAAAGTATTTTTAATTTTTTAACAAATATAATATTTTTAGAATATTTTGG
>JAEXJU010000044.1 GCA_023448955.1 Bacteroidota bacterium | reverse complement strand
ATTCTGCAGCCTTGGTCATAGGCAGCTTTCAGTTTGATGTAAGAATCTTCATATCTGTTATGGAAATGCGCTCCGAAATTAATGTCAGGATATTTTGAAGGGATTTTATTAAACAGTAGCGAAATCCTCTCCACATCTCCAACACCTGTTGTGTCCGACAGAAGAACATCTCTGATACCAATTTCCTCAAAACGTTTTGCCCAGAAATCAACATCCTCCCATTTCCAGCTTTCGCCGTAAGGGTTGCCAAATGCCATCGAAAAATAAAGATTCAGTTGCCTGCCCTCAGTTTTAGTCAGCTCTAGGATGTTTAGCACTTCGCTGAATGCTTCTTCGCGGCTTTTATTGGTGTTCCTATGTTGGAAAGTTTCGGAGATGGAAAAAGGAAAACCCAAGATATCTATCTGCTCGTGTCTCAAAGCTTTTTCAGCACCACGAAGATTGGCCACCACCACAGACAGTTTGGTATTGGAAAGTGATTTATCGATCTCATCCACCACCGTTCCGGAATCTGCCATCTGAGGCATCGTTTTCGGGTTTACGAAGCTTCCGCAATCCAGGACATCAAACTTAACTTCCATCAGCCTGTTGATATAGTCAATTTTTTTCTGTGTCGGGATAAACTCTCCCCAGCCTTGCATGGCGTCACGTGGACATTCTGTTAAGAACATTATTTATCTTTTTTTCAATTATAAGGGCGTGTCCTTTTGTTCCGACTTCATCGGAACAAGCAGGTCGCGCTTTCCGCTATATCTTTTTCTTTGCAAACCTTCATTCTTCAGATTTGCAAAGAAAAAGGATGCCGCTGCAATCGCTCACGCACGCAATTCGGCGTTCAAGAAAGACTCATCGGCGCTCGCTTCGCTCGCGCAAACATCGTCCAACCATTTTATATCAACAAATCTATCATCAGATATTATTTGTCGTTCAGTGCATAAATATATAACTTTGCGGAGATATGGCAAATTATATGGAAAACATCCAATTAGACGGCATTTGGAGAGAAAAGCTCCTTAACAGATTCATCACCTACATCAAAATATTTTCAACCAGCGATGCAGAAAGCCAGACTACACCTTCAACAGAAAGGCAATGGGACATTGCTAATTATCTGTATAAAGAATTGCAGGATTTGGGATTAGAAAATGTGACAATTGATGAAAAAGGCTATGTTTTTGGATTCATTCCTTCTAATAAAGAAGAAAAAGTTCCACAAGTTGGGTTCATTGCGCATTATGATTCTTCGCCGGATTTTAATGGAGAGAATGTGAATCCGCAGATTTGGGAAAACTATAATGGCGAAGATCTGCTACTCAATAAAGAAACAGGTTTTACTTTATCATCTACCAAATTCGAATCTTTAAAAAAATACATCGGACAAACCATCATCACAACGGACGGGACAACATTGCTGAGCGCCGATGATAAAGCAGGCGTTGCGGAAATTGTAACGGCGGCAGAATTCCTTCTGGCTAATCCACAGATCAAGCACGGACGAATCTCAATCGGCTTCAATCCGGATGAAGAAATTGGAAGAGGTGCACATCACTTTGATGTTGAGAAATTTGGCGCTGAGTGGGCTTATACAATGGACGGAGGTGAAATCGGGGAGTTGGAGTATGAAAACTTCAATGCAGCCGGAGCTGTCGTAAAAATCCACGGATTGTCTGTTCACCCTGGTTATTCTTACGGAAAGATGCTGAATGCAGGATTGGTTGCATCAGAATTTATCCAGTCACTTCCAGCCAATGAAACGCCTGCAACCACAAAAGGTTTTGAAGGGTTTTTCCATCTGACAGATTTTGAAGGCGATGTTTCCGAAGCTAAACTTCAGTACATCATCCGTGACCATGATGATCAGAAGTTTGAAGACAGAAAAAAACTGATAGCTGAAAAAGTGGAAGAAATCAATAAAAAATATGGTGCGAAAACTGCTGAGATAGATATCAAACCGCAATATCTCAATATGAAAAAGCAGTTTGAAGGCAAAATGCACATCGTAGATATTGCAGAACAGGCAATGAAAGATTCCGGAATCGAGCCAAAGATAAAAGCAATCAGAGGCGGAACAGATGGAGCGCAACTATCGTATATGGGATTACCTTGTCCGAATATCTTTGCTGGTGGACACAATTTCCACGGACCGTACGAGTTTGTGCCTTTGGAAAGTATGCTGGCAGCTGTAAAAGTAATTGTAAATATTACGCAGTCGGTAAAATAATATTGAACTAAAAAGAGATAAAGATTAAATTTTGTCTAATTACAAATTTGATTTAAAAGCTTTTATGGTTTTAGGCTCAAAAATGAAATCAACTTTATGTCTTTTGTGGTTTAACTAAATAATTTAATTTTAATTAAAATCAATTCTGAATGACAATCAAAGAAAAACAACAGGAATTAATAGAAGAATTCGCCTTTCTGGAAGATTGGGAACAGAAGTATGAATATATTATTGATCTTGGGAAAGAATTAAAAGGACTTCCGGAAGATAAAAAAACGGATGAAAATCTGATCAGAGGTTGCCAGTCCAAAGTTTGGATTGATGCAGAGTTCAAAGATGGAAAATTGTTTTTCAATGCAGATTCTGACGGGATTTTACCAAAAGGAATTGTTTCGCTTTTGGTAAGAATCTACAGCGGACATTCTACACAGGAAATTCTTGATTCTGATTTTGATTTTATCTCGGAGATAGGTTTGCAGGAGTTTTTGTCTCCGTCCAGAGCCAATGGTTTGATGGCAATGACCAAGCAAATCAAATTTTACGCAGTTGCATTTCAACTAAAGAAATAGGTGAAGAGAATTCTGGCATATCGTTTTTCGGCATTCGGAGATGTGGCAATGACTGTTCCGGTTTGCGTCGAGTTTCTGGAACAGAATCCTGATGTTGAAATTGTATTTGTGAGCAGAGATAATTTCAAGGATCTTTTTGATAAACATCCCAGACTGAAGTTCCACGGAATCAGTTTTGATGACTATAAAGGTATTTTTGGAATCAGAAAACTCACAAAACAATTAATTAAAGATTTCAACCCGGACTACGTTGCTGACCTTCACGATGTAATCAGAACCAAGATGCTTAATTCCATCTTCATCCGGCATGGTTACAAAGTCTTCCAGATAGATAAAGGAAAAATTGAAAAGGAAAAACTGACCGATATCTGGAATCTGAATAAAGTCCAACTGAAAAGAACCGTGGAAAGATATGCCGATGTTTTCCGCCGAATGGGCTTTCAGGTAACCCTTTCCCACAAGCTTAGAATTTTATCGGATAATAAAAAAGATATTGGTTTTGCACCTTTTGCCCAGCATAAAGGTAAGATGATGCCAGAGGAAAAATCTTTTGAATTGGCACGAATTCTTGCTAAAACTCATAGAATCTATTTTTTTGGGGGCGGAAAAGAAGAAAATGATATTCTCACAAAATGGGAAAAACAAATTCCAAATACGCATAGCTTGTCCGGAAAGCTAAAGCTGAAAGAAGAACTTCAAAAGATTTCCGAACTGGAACTGATGATTTCTATGGATTCTGCAAATATGCATCTTGCCAGTCTTATGGGAACAAGATGTATTTCTGTATGGGGATCCACACACGAATTTGCCGGATTTCTCGGTTACGGACAGGATGAGAATGATATTGTGCAAGTTAAAGATCTGTCTTGCAGACCGTGTTCTGTTTTTGGCGACAAAGAATGTTTCCGCGGCGATTATGCCTGCCTGGAAGAACTGGATATTCAGAAAATCATAGATAAGATATGATGCTGAGTGTCTGTATTCCGGTTTACAATTTTGATGTCAGGGAATTGATCGCAGATATCCGTAGTCAGATTAATACAGATAATCTTGATGCCGAAATTATCTTTATAGATGATGCTTCACAAGAAAATATACGCCAGAGAAATAACGATGTTAGAAGTCTTACCGATCAATATATATTGCTTGAAAAAAATATAGGACGTTCCAAAATCCGTAATTTATTTTTGAAATATTCGAAGTCTGATTATTTACTTTTTCTGGATTGCGATGGGAAAATTATTAGTAACCAATTTATCAAAAACTATATAAACTTCATTGCTAATGATAATCCTGATGTGGTTTATGGTGGAAGAAAAGTAGATGAAAACCAACCAGATTCCGACTATGGGTTGCGATGGAAGTTTGCAATAGAAAGAGAAAATCTCCCGGTAGCTGTTAGGAAAAAATCGCCTTATCTTGATTTCCAGACCAATAATTTTATAGTCCGAAAATCCGTTTTACAAAGCCATCCTTTTGACGAAACCATATCACAATATGGTTATGAAGATCTTATTTTTGCTAAGGATCTTTTTAAATCAAAGATAAGAATAGAACATATAGATAATCCTATATATAATAATGATGTTGAAACCAATGAGGTATTCTTAAAAAAAGCCGATCTATCTGCAAAAAGCCTTGCTCATCTCATTAAGACAGATGTGGATGTTAGGAAAAGCTCTAATATAAAACTTGCAAAAGCTTATATTCTATTAAAAAAAACTGGAGGAATTTTTATTTACAAAATGTTCTACAAAATTTCTAAACCATTTATAATTCGGAAATTACTGAGCGGAAAAGCGACTCTTAAGGTTTTGGATGTCTATAAGTTAGGACAGCTTATTGATTATATGAATAAGAGCTGACATTGCCATAATCTTCTTCTAATTCTAGCCTAATATTCGCAATGTTCAATTTTGTTACAATTTTTAGCATTGTGTAACCTATCAACATTCCTAAAGTATTCAGGAAAACATCATCTACATCAGCCGTTCCTCTTGCAGTATAATATTGAGTAAGCTCAATAGCGCATATCCAGGAAATAAAGAGAAAAGATAAAAGTGGTAGTTTGTTTAGTCTTTTATCTAAAATGCCAAGCCATCCGTAAGGTATAAACACAATTATATTTCCTAAGATGTTGACCATAAAAGTCTGAGAAAAAAACTGATGATAGTTTAGGAAATATTTGATGCTCTGAAACGGGTTCAATTGAAGAAATCCGAATTCGGGATGCCTTCCGCAACCATAAAACATCATATAAACTAAAAATATAGTATAAACAGAGATCAGTACTGCATAATATCTTTTCATAGGTCCTTTTAAATAGATTTACAAAAGGAAATTTCAGATCATATAAATTCTTTTTTTTGGATCTTTCTAATGCAGCAAAAATCTGTCCGCAATTGCGAAATTAAACAAATGATTAATTTTTTTATAAAAGTTTTAACATTTATGT
>JAEXJU010000278.1 GCA_023448955.1 Bacteroidota bacterium | reverse complement strand
GAATCAAGGGCAGCCGATTTGCTCTTCTTGGCAAGCGTGGCTCTTCCTTTTCTTACTAATTGTTGAATAGTAGGCATTTAATTGCTTTTTATTTTAGGGTGCAAAAATATAAATAATTTTTTAATCTACAAGCAGTTAGGAATAAATATTAGATTTAATTAATTCTTTATTATCTCATTCTGGCATTTTCATTGATATAAAAGATAAAATCTCACTACACAGGATAGTTTAAAACTATTGAGATAAACATTAATTTAAAGACATTACCTTTAATTTTGTATCAATCTAAACATTAATAAATTATGAAAAATGCAGCGCTGATCGGACTGAAAGAAGCCGATTGTAAAAAAATCTCAGAAAAACTAAACGTATTACTAGCAAACTATTCGGTATTTTATCAGAACACAAGAGGTTCTCACTGGAATATCAAAGGAGAACAGTTCTTTACTCTTCATCCGAAATTTGAGGAACTCTACAATAATCTCGTTCTGAAGATTGATGAAATTGCTGAAAGAATCTTAACCCTGGGTGCAACTCCGGCTCATAATTATTCAGATTATCTAGCTGTTTCTACCATAAAAGAGAGCAAAGAAGTGACCGACGGAAACAAAAGTGTAGAAATTATCCTTAATTCCTTTAAAGTGGTTATAGATTTACAAAGAGAACTTCTGGACATTACCGATAAAGCTGGCGACGAAGGAACAAACTCCCAAATGAGTGACTATATTACCGAGCAGGAAAAAGAAGTCTGGATGTATAATTCTTATCTGGGCAAATAAAAATCATAATCAATAAAAATTCCGGCTTTCTACCGGAATTTTTTATTTAATGATGTAAAAATATTGAGAGACATTTTTATTAAGGTCAAATTTTTTAAGGTTTTCTCTTAAAATATTTGCTTCCTTTTTATTCATTGCATACCAAACAACAGTCTGATTTGCCACTCCCATTTTCTTTTGAATAGTCCAAGATGCAATTGGTATCCAAGATGCTGGAATACCGTTAGGAAACCATTTTGGATAAATAACAGCTATACTTGATTGTTTTTTTGATATTTGACTCGCCATATAATTATGATAGTTGTTATTAAAAATTTCTGGATCCAAATATTTATTTTTATAATAGTATCCCGCTACATCTGTAGTAGCAAGACCTGCAATATCATAGATCTTAACATCAGAAAAATAAGCTATTGCACCTATGTCATTAACCACAACATTCTGATTTTTATAAAATCGCCCTAATAGTCTAGACATTTCTATTTGCTGTTCTTCAATATTCTTGGAAGCATATTTTATTACGTTATAATTAAATGATGTAATATAAAAACAATAAATAATCATTATGGAAAATGCCGTTATAGTAATTTTTTTATAAGTCAGATTTCTTCTACCAACATTAAATTTAGAAAAAAAATAAGTAATCATAGGAACTGTGACAATCACAATAGCAGCCATAAGATAATTTTCATAACGGTAACGTATTACTGCAAATAAACTATGTAAAATTACCGTTCCAACAACAGTAAGGGAAACAGTTTCATTAAGAATAATTTTATGCCATTCCGAAATTTTATATTTGGATAGAAAATAAAACACAACTATAACCATCGGTGCTACAAATAACTTGTAAAAAGAAGTATTTAATAAAATTCCCTTTTTTAAAATGCTCCAGAGACTAAAGAAAAAATTTGATTCCGGATAATTACCTTTCATCAAAAGAGAATTAGGAAAAAAATACCCTCCATTCTTTATGGAATAAATTCCAAACAATAAAATTGGAAGAAAGCCAACAAAAAATATAGCCAATGCAATTTTCCAGTTTTTTCTTAATGCTAACAGAAGAGATAAAATAAGAATAAAAAACATACTTTCAAACCTTACAGCTCCCAATAAAGCAGTAAATAACAGCAATTTAAAAATATGTTTTTTGGAGAATCCAAATCTCAAACTATCAGTCAGATAATAAATCATTGTTATCGTGAGCAAAATATGAAGTGTTTGCTCCATGCCAATTAATACCATTAAATTCATTTGACAAGAAAGGATAAAAAGCGAAGATCCCAATAGAAGCTCATTCTTTCCAAAGTAGTCATAAAAGTACCTGAAAATATAGTATATGGATAAATAACCGCAAAGGATATTGATAAACAATGGATAGTAAATATTATCACCGAAAATTTTGATAAATACACTAAGCAGTAAAGTATAAAGGATAGAAGATGATGCACTATCAAAACTATTGGGATTAACTCCCCAAATCCCATTTTCAGCAACATTCCTTGAAATTGCCAGATGAATATATGCATCATCCAGTGGGTAGATAAAATGATTGCCTGAAAGATTAGAATAAGAAAGATAAAAAGAGAAACCTAAAATCAAAGTAAATACACCAGTAAAAAAATATAAATATTTATACATACTAAATAATTTTTGCACGAAAATAATCATTAATTTTTTATAAAATAATCCAAGCGATTCTATTATCTATTATATTTGCGTTTTAATTTTGCACAGATTTGAAAAAAATATTATTCTTTTTATTGATTTCCAATTTCGTTTTTTCCCAATGGAGCATTTCCAATTCGGAAAGAAGCGCTCTTATTAGTATTTATAACACTACCAATGGTGACAACTGGAACAGAACCTGGAATCTCCAAAACGATCCCAGAACTTGGTTTGGCGTTGTTGTAAAAAACGGCACGGTTACGGAACTAAACCTTTCTGGCAACGCATTGAAAGGCCCATTTCCCACAAACATTGCATCTCTGTCCAAACTCACAAAGCTGGATCTCAGCAATAACCAGCTTTCTGGCGATGTATCTGTAGGAATTTCTTCTATCAGCACACTTACTAAGTTAGATATCAGCAATAACAGGCTTACAGGAAATCCCACCACAGCATTTGCCGGACTTTTCAATGTAGAGGATCTGGCGTTGGGAGGTAATTTTTTTGCGATAGCTGACGCCAATGCACTTTTGCAGAACTTTAATAATATCAGGATTCTCAATATTGCAGACCTTGGACTCACCAATGTTCCCGCAAAGATCATAGCGTTTGCCAATTTAGAAAACTTAAATCTGGATAATAATCCGATTCCGGCCAACGCTTTTGCCAATGTTGCCAATCATCCTAAACTAAAATCGCTGTCACTTTCTGGGATGCAACTCGCGCAAATTCCGGCTCAGGTTTCTCAACTCACACAGCTCACAACGCTCAATTTAAGTAACAATAAATTCACAGAACAGAACGTTTCTGGATTGTCTTCACTTAGCAACCTAGAATGGCTATCTCTGGAAAACAACCAGCTTGCTCAGATTCCTGCTCAGATCGCTCAGCTTCAGAAACTTCAGACACTTAATTTGGGAAGAAATAAAATTGCAGGAGGCTTGTCACTTTTATCCAACCTGAATAATCTTCAGCAGCTTTTCCTAAATAACAATCTTTTGTCCGGAAATTTCCCTCAGGAATTTCTTTCAATGCCAAAGTTATTGATGCTGAATCTTAATAGCAATCAACTTTCCGGTGATCTGAACGACCGTTTGCCAGAAATCACACATCTGAGTAACAATCGTTTCAATAAAGCTCAGCTGTCCAATTATATCACAGATTACAATGTCCAAACCGATTTGGATTATTCGCCACAACGATACGACTCCGAGAAAGAAGTGCTTGGCGATATCGGGCAGTTTGCAAAGCTTGACCAGTCCCTTTCCGGAAACGAATATACATTTACCTGGTACAAAAATCTGGATCAGAAAACCAACAACACATCTGCAGATCTCACATTCAGCAGTGTTGCGGAAGAAGATTATGCAACCTACACAGCAGAAGCTTACAGCTATTCCGTTTTGGATAATAATGCTATTTTTGAAGTTTCGCTTTTCCGTGAGCCTATTTCGCTTGTAAAAGTTCTGGGGACAGCAGAAACCGCCAAATATTTCAACATCTACCCGAATCCTACATCAGATATTCTGAATATTGTAAGCAGTAAATATGACATTCAGAAAGTTCATATTTATGATTTGAGCGGAAAACAAATGTTGTCGGAATCCAAATCCAGAATTGATGTTTCCAAACTCCCAAGCGGTGTCTATATGCTGATTATCAAAACAGAAGAAGGCAATAAAAACTTCAAATTCATCAAGCAATAATTTTTTAGGAGCTTTATCCCGCTATCCGCTGTATCTTTTTTGTTTTTCAGAACATTTTTATCTTGAAAGAAAGGTGAAGAAGAAAAACAAAAAAGGATGCCGCTACTATCGGGGCTACGGATCGTATTTCCAAATTTAGATTCAGCGAAAAATCTATTATCTATCAGTCTATCATCTTCTATCTATTTCCCATTTCTCAAAAAATATTATCTTTGGGCACAATCGTTTTTTACTAATGGAAACCCAAAAATATACTCCAAAAAATAAAGTCAGAATTGTGACGGCTGCGTCATTATTCGACGGTCACGATGCGGCAATCAACATTATGCGCCGTGTCATTCAGGGAACAGGATGCGAAGTTATTCACCTTGGACACGACAAATCTGCTGAAGAAGTGGTGAATACAGCCATTCAGGAAGATGCAAACGCTATTGCCTTAACTTCTTATCAGGGCGGTCACAACGAATATTTTAAATACATCTACGATCTTTTAAGAGAAAAAAACTCTCCGCAAATCAAAATTTTTGGCGGCGGTGGCGGTGTAATTCTGCCTGAAGAAATCGAAGATATTATGTCTTACGGAATCGACCGGATTTATTCTCCGGATGATGGCCGTGAACTTGGTTTGCAGGGAATGATTGATGATTTGGTTCAGAAATCTGACTTCGCAACAGGAAAAGATGTTGATGTAAAAGATCTGGATTCAATCAGTTTTGAAAATTCTACAAGCATTGCGAAAATCATTTCTGCTGTTGAAAACTTTTCAGAAGAAAAACCTGAATTGGTAAAAGCTATTGATGAAAAATCAAAAGACTTAAACATTCCAATTATCGGTATCACAGGTACAGGTGGAGCCGGAAAATCTTCGCTGACAGACGAATTGGTAAGACGTTTCCTACGTTCCAATACTGATAAAAAAATTGCGATCATTTCGATCGACCCTTCTAAAAAGAAAACAGGAGGTGCACTTTTGGGGGACAGAATCCGTATGAATGCGATTAATGATCCGAGAGTTTATATGCGTTCGATGGCAACGAGAGAAAACAATGTTTCAGTTTCACCATTTATTCATTCTGCTTTAAATATTTTGAAATTAGCTCATCCAGATATGATTATTTTGGAAACTTCAGGTATCGGACAATCCGGCTCGGAAGTATCTGATTTTGCGGATGTTTCAATGTACGTAATGACGCCTGAATACGGAGCTTCCACACAGTTGGAAAAAATCGATATGCTGGATTATGCAGATTTGGTTGCTTTAAATAAATCTGACAAACGTGGTGCTCTTGATGCGCTTCAAGCCGTAAGAAAACAGTTCCAGAGAAATCATTTGCTGTGGGAACAGCCATTGGATGAAATGCCGGTGTATGCGACAAAAGCATCTCAGTTCAATGATCATGGAACAACAGAATTATACAACAGACTGGTTGCAAAAGTCAATGAAACCCTTCGACAAGCTCAGGGTGACAATGCGCCGCAATTCCAAACATTTGTTGAACAGGAAATTACAGACGAAGTAACCATTATTCCTCCAAAAAGAGTGCGTTACCTTTCTGAAATTGTTGAAAACAACAGACAGTACGACGCCAACGTTGAAAAGCAGGCTGAGTTAGCCAGAAAAATGTATCATATTGATGGCGTTAAAAAAATTATTTCCAACGAAACTTTAGATGCTGAATATCAGAAAGCTGAAAAAGAACTTCAACAGGAAAATATCGACTTCCTGAAAACTTGGGATGATACGAAAAAAGCTTTCCACGAAGAGTTTTACTCCTATTTTGTAAGAGGAAAAGAAATTAAGGTTGAAACCTCAACAGAATCTTTATCACACTTAAGAATTCCGAAAATTGCATTACCAAAATACACCGATTGGGGCGATTTGATCAAATGGAAAGGTCAGGAAAATCTTCCGGGAAGTTTCCCTTACACGGCAGGAATTTATCCTTTCAAAAGAACCGGAGAAGATCCAACGAGAATGTTTGCCGGAGAAGGAGGACCGGAAAGAACCAACAGAAGATTCCACTACGTTTCTGCGGAAATGCCTGCAAAACGTTTATCTACGGCTTTTGACTCGGTAACTCTTTACGGACAGGATCCAGCTTTACCACCGGATATTTACGGTAAAATCGGAAATGCAGGCGTTTCTATCGCTACTTTGGATGATGCTAAAAAACTATATTCCGGATTTGATTTGGTGAATGCAATGACTTCCGTTTCAATGACGATCAACGGACCGGCTCCGATGTTGCTGGCTTTCTTTATGAATGCTGCCATCGACCAGAATGTTGAAAAATATATTGCTGAACACAAATTGGAAGCGAATGTTGAAAAAGCTTTAAAAGCAAAATTTGACGACAAAGGTTTAGAAAGACCAAAATACAATGGTGAATTGCCTCCATCAAATAATGGTTTAGGATTAAAACTCTTGGGGTTAACAGGAGACGAAGTGATTCCTGCGGAAGCTTATGCTGAAATCAAGGCTAAGACGATTGCGACCGTTCGCGGAACGGTTCAGGCAGATATTTTAAAAGAAGATCAGGCGCAGAATACCTGTATTTTCTCGACTGAATTTGCTTTGAGATTAATGGGTGACGTTCAGGAATATTTCATCAAAGAAAAAGTAAGAAACTTTTATTCTGTTTCCATTTCAGGATATCACATCGCTGAAGCTGGCGCTAATCCTGTTTCTCAGTTGGCATTTACATTGGCAAACGGTTTCACGTATGTGGAATATTATTTGTCAAGAGGAATGGATATCAATGATTTTGCACCCAACTTATCTTTCTTTTTCTCCAACGGTATCGACCCTGAATACTCAGTAATCGGACGTGTCGCAAGAAGAATCTGGGCAAAAGCAATGAAGCTAAAATACGGCGCTGACGAAAGAAGCCAAATGTTGAAATACCACATCCAGACTTCGGGACGCTCGCTTCACGCTCAGGAAATTGATTTTAACGATATTAGAACGACTTTACAGGCATTGTACGCAATTTATGACAACTGTAATTCATTGCACACCAATGCTTATGACGAGGCAATCACAACGCCGACTGAGCAATCTGTAAGAAGAGCAATGGC
>JAEXJU010000275.1 GCA_023448955.1 Bacteroidota bacterium | reverse complement strand
AATCGGTGCTGGCGCATCAATCATCACATCGCGACCGGAATTATTTTTTGGAAATGCGATATAATCTCTGATCACTTCGTTTCCGTCAAGAATTGCTACCAAACGATCAAATCCGAAAGCCAAACCACCGTGAGGCGGAGCGCCGTATTTGAAGGCGTTCATCAAAAATCCGAACTGTGCTTCTGCTTCTTCTTTTGAGAATCCTAAAAGATCGAACATTTTAGACTGTAAATCTTTATCAAAAATTCTGATAGAACCACCACCGATTTCGTTTCCGTTCAGAACCAAATCGTAGGCGTTCGCTCTTGCTTTCCCCGGGTCAGTTTCCAATAAACTAAAGTCTTCGGTTTTCGGAGAAGTGAAAGGGTGGTGCATTGCGTGGTATCTTCCGCTTTCCTCATCAAATTCAAGTAATGGGAAATCTACAACCCAAAGTGGGGCAAATTCGTTTCCTTTTCTGAGTCCGAGTCGATTTCCGAGTTCCATTCTGAGCGCTGATAGTTGCGTTCTTACTTTATCTGCATTTCCGCTCATCAAAAGCATTAGATCTCCAGCTTTAGCTCCAAATTTTTCAGCGATTTTCTTTAAGTCCTCTTCAGAATAGAATTTGTTAACTGAAGAAGTGACTACGCCGTCGTTTTGGAATTTAATCCAAACCAATCCAGTTGCGCCAATCTGTGGACGTTTTACCCAATCTACCAACTCATCGATTTGTTTTCTGGTATACTCTGCGCAACCTTCAACGTTGATCCCAACAACCAATTCGGCTTCATCAAATATTTTGAAATCTTTTCCTTTTACCAGTTCATTCAGTTCCACGAATTGCATTCCGAAACGGATGTCTGGTTTGTCGTTTCCGTATTTCTGCATTGCATCGGCGAAGGTCATTCTTGGAAAGTTGTCAAATTCTTTTCCAGTAATGTCTTTCAAAAGAACTTTGGTCATTCCTTCAAAAACATTCATAATATCTTCCTGCTCTACGAAAGCCATTTCGCAATCGATTTGGGTGAACTCCGGCTGTCTGTCGGCTCTCAAATCTTCGTCACGGAAACATTTAACGATTTGGAAATATCTGTCCATTCCGCCCACCATCAACAATTGTTTGAAAGTCTGTGGCGATTGCGGCAAAGCATAAAACTGACCGGGATTCATTCTGCTTGGAACTACGAAATCTCTCGCACCTTCCGGAGTAGATTTAATCAAAACCGGAGTTTCTACCTCAATGAAACCTGAATCTGAAAGATAATTTCTGACTTTTTGCGCCATTTTGTGACGGAAAATCAATTTGTCTTTTACAGGATTTCTTCTGATATCCAAGTATCTGTATTTCATTCTCAATTCTTCGCCACCATCCGTTTCATCTTCTATGGTGAAAGGTGGAAGTTGAGATTCGTTTAAAACAGTTAATTTTTCAACTAAAATTTCAATTTCGCCAGTTGGGATTTTCGGGTTTTTGGAAGCACGCTCGATAACTGTTCCTTCTACCTGAATCACAAACTCGCGGCCTAATTTCTTAGCCGATTCCAACAATTCTTTGGAACTTCTTTCTTCGTCCAAGACTAATTGTGTAATGCCGTAACGATCCCGCAAATCGACCCAAATCATAAAACCTTTGTCACGGATAGTTTGTACCCAGCCGGAAAGTGTTACTTTTTCATTTAGATTTGCCAGCGTCAGTTCGCCGTTTGTATGTGTACGGAACATTGTTTTGATGTTAGATGTTAGACTTTAGGTATTAGACTTTTAGGCGCCTAATTTCAGAGTGCAAAGATAAAAATATATAAACAATGCGGATAAAATATATTTACTAAGTAAATAAATTATATACAAAAGTTGAATCCTGGCGCAGCGCGTGAGGGATAGTAGCGGAAATCCTTTTTGGTTTTTTGTTAAAAAACCAAAAAGATTGTAGCGGATAGCCCGACCCGAGCGTTGGCAACTGGTGGCTGCGAGGGACACGCCCAAAGTATTGATAATTAAAAATAAATTTGTAAATTCGTAATAATCAAATACTTAATTATTATGGGAAAAGGTGATAAAAAATCTACCAGAGGTAAAAGAGTGCGCGGAAGCTATGGCAAAACAAGACCGAGGAAAGCTTCCAAATCTGTAGTAGTTGCTGAAAAACCGGCAAAAGTAAAGGCTGAACCAAAACCAAAACCTGCGAAACCAAAAGGTGAAAAAGCCGAAGAAACGGAAGAAATACCAAAAGCAAAACGAACCAAAAAAGCCGAAGAATAATCTTCGGCTTTTATTTTTATTTCTCGCATATATGCTGATTTAGCAGATTCTTTGAAATAAATGATTAAGATTTGGATGAATAACGAACGATTTTTGTTATTTTCCGAAAATGCTCCCAAGCAATCCGCCTAGTCCGCCTTCCGATTGTTTCTGCTGATTTCCGCCACCCAGAACACTTCCCAGGATATCTCCCAGACCTCCGCCTGAAGATTGCTGAGCGCCACCAAGCACGCTTCCTAAAATATTTCCCAGCGGATTGTCTGATGTCTGTGCCTGTTGAGAAGCGCTACCCAAAATACCGCCTAACAAATCTCCAAGTCCGCCACCCGATGTTACATTATTGGCCTGCTTCTGCTGACCAATGTAACCCATAATTACTGGAGCCAGCATTGCGAGAACCGGACCGATCTTGTCCATAGAAATTCCTGTATTCTGAGACAATTGGTTTTCTACATTCGCTTTTTCTCCGCCAAAAATATGACCTAAAATGGAGTCACCTTCCTGCTGTCTTTCCAGCGCTTGAGCCGGATTATTCAAGATGCTTCCATCGTGATCTTTGTCCAGTGCTGCATTCAGCTTGTCTGCTTCTTCGGCGTTTTCTGATTTTTTCTTAAGATAACTGATAACCAAAGGAGCGGCTACCACTAAAAGTGCAATGATTTGATTTTTACTGATTCCGAATTTGTTTTCAGCTTGTTCAGCAACCTGGTTGCCTGCGTTTCCTGTAATCAGGTCTAATAGACTCATAATTTATGTTTTTTTTAATTGTTCAGATCAAAGATAGAAACATTTGTGAATTTCCGGCGAAAAAAAATTAATTTTTAAAAATCGGAACATTGCTGCAAGCTTCGCCGAACATCAGAGATTTTACAAGAGGTTTCAGTTGCTCTACCAATTCAACATAAGCATTGTTCGGAATAAATTCATCGCTGCATCCTTTTACCAGCACACGTTTGTCTTTCAGGTCGGAAAAATCATAAGTCTGGATCGCATTATGCATCAGCAAAACTTCCAGATCTTCTCTGTTTCCGAAAACAATTTTCTTCGCAGCATCCGTAATTTTTGAAGTGATAAGAAAATAGGCCCAAAGCGGAATAATAACATCTTCAGAACAATAGATATAAACATAAGCATCTCTGTAAATTTCTTCGTCAATGTTTTTGATTTTCTCCCGGAAATCTTTTTCTTTCAGGATCATTCCTTCCCAAAGAAAATCTTTGATATCGATTCCCAAACGTTTTCCTTTCGGAACAAGGTCAGAAATATCAAAATTTACCAATCCGCTTCCTGCTACTTTATTTATGATTTCTTCCATTTTTGTAATTCTAATAATTTTTAGGAGCTATATCCCGCTTTCCATTACAA
>JAEXJU010000235.1 GCA_023448955.1 Bacteroidota bacterium | reverse complement strand
AATAGATGAGAAAATATTTACTAATCATACTTGCCGTATTTTCTGTCGCTGCATGCAATCCCCGAACTAAAAAGAAGAAAACCAAAAGCGGACCTATTAACCGTTTTATGACATTTCACAATACACTTTTTAATAGCCGGGAAGCGTTTCTGTCCGAGATGGAAAGTAGGGACAAATCTCATATCGATAATTTTTACGATCCTTATATCTCCGTATATACAACCGAAGATAACATTTCTGATGTTCAGAACGGCATGTCTCCCAACTCGGGAAATGGTCCTGATCCGGATGCTCCGAGAGGAATCCGTTCCAACGAATCATTTTCAGGAAATATGTCTGCTCAGCCGAACAAAAAAGGCGCTACAGCCCTACAGATAACCGAAGCCAAAGCACTGAAAACCATCAGTAAATATTCCGTTCTTGTAAGCGGCGTTGAAAAAAACAAAAAGATTTTTGATGCTTATATGCTATTAGCAAAAGCCAGAATGTATCAGGGAAAATATCTTGAGTCTCTGGATGCACTGAGTTATATTTTTAACACGATGAGCAAAGACAAACGTCTTCCTCTGGCAAAAATATATCAGGCTGCAAACTACACCAAGATGACGGAATATTACCGTGCAGATGAAGTATTCCGTGATTTGGAAGAAGATCCTAAGATCAAACTCAAAAAAGAACATTTGAAAATTTTAAAAGTCTATCAGGCTGATAATTTTCTGAAATGGGGTAAAAAAGAATTAGCTGCAGAAGTTCTGGAAGATGCTTTTACATACAATAAAAATAGAAAAACAAAAAGCAGAATCGCATTCCTCAGAGGTCAGATTCTTGCCGGTCTTGGAAAAAAATCAGAAGCAAGAGAATCTTTTGCAGCGGCATACAAGTATGCCAACAACTATGAATTTGAGGTTAAATCTCAGATAGAAATTGCAAAAACCTTTGACGGAAAAGCAGACACCTATGAAGAAGCGATGGCTTATCTGGATAAGATTGCAAAAAAAGGAACTTATGCATCCCGGAAAAATGAGCTTTATTATGCAAGCGGATTGGTGGCTGCCTCTGCAACAAAAGATTCTATAGCCGATTCCTTTTTCAGAAAAGCGTTAAAGGAAAAACAATCGGATCCGCAAATCAGAGGGCTGACTTATTCTGAATTGGCAAAAAAATATTTTGCTAAAGATGATTATCTAACAGCGGGTATTTATTATGACAGCGCACTAGCAGTCATGTCCTACAAACCTGAAAAAGACCGACTTACAGAACTCACGGCAAATATCAAAAAACTGTCAAAAAACTATTATGTTGTGAAAAAGAATGACAGCATTCTGGCTCTTACAAAAATGACAGATGCCGAGAAACGAGACTATTTCACAAAATACATAGACAAAATCAAGGAAAAAGAAGCTGCAGCAGAACTTGAGAAAAGAAAAGCTGAACGAAGCAAAGGATTTGACAATAGTGATTACAACGCTAATTCTATTTTTGCGAATAATTCTACAGACAGTAACAGTTTTCAGAATTTTGGAATCAATACCGGAGGATCAACATTTTATTTTGCCAACTCCAACAACATTCCGAGAGGTGAAAATGCTTTCCGACAAGTCTGGGGAAACAGAACGCTTCAGGACAACTGGCGGTATTCTGCGAAAGCAGCTACCATAGAAGATATGAAGAATGAAGCTTTGGGAATTGCAAATGTGCCGGATCCCAGACGTCTGGAACCAGAATTTTATATCGAAAAAATCCCGACTTCCAAAGAAGAACTAACCAATCTTAAAAAACAAAGAGATACCGCAAGTCTTGGGATGGGAAGGATGTATGAAAATTTCTTCGGGAATACAAAGCTGGCAACCAAAACGTTATACGATCTTGTGGATAGTAAGCCGGATGAAGAAACTGATCTAATGGCACTTTATAACATCTTCATTTTCAACTACGAAAAAAATCCTGCCGATGCAGAAAGAGCTAAACAGATCATTCTGCAAAAATATCCCTATACTTCTTATGCGGAGTTCGTGAAAAACCCGAAAAGTAAAGACTTCAATAAGTCCACAGAAAGTGTCGAGAAATTGTATGCCGATGCCTACAAGCTCTATCTGAATGAAAAGTATGCCGAATCTTCAGCAATGATTGATAAAGCCATTGCAGATAATCCGAAAGACGCACTGGTTCCTAAATTCTATTTACTGAATGCTTACAACAGCGGCAAAACAGCAGGCAAAGAGATTATGATCCTTCAGTTGGAACAGATCGCCTTAAATTATGGCAATACGCCAGAAGGTAAAAAAGCAAAAGATCTTCTCAAATTTCTGAAAAGTGATGCAAAGCTGGAACTTACGGACGAATCCGGAAACACCATTTCCCAAAGTTCACCACAGGAAAATCCTAAAACACAGGAAGAAATGGAAATGGAAGAAAAGATGAAAATATCAGCACCTGCTGCCGGTCCGGGAAGACCAGGATTGGAAGAGGCTGGCCAGCAATCTGCATCCACCGAACAGTTTAAACGAGTGAAAAAAGAAAGAAAATAAAAAAGAGAGCAAAATTTGCTCTCTTTTATTTTATACTTTATCCAGCTGCACAGTAAAGTGTCTCAGGATAGCCGGTTCCCGTTTTATTTTATAGCCTTTTGAAATCTCATTTCGTCTTTCAAAAACATTTTTTACGGCCGCTGCCACATAATCCATATGATTATTCGTGTAAGTTCTTCTCGGGATTGCCAATCGTACCAGTTCCAGTTTTGGATATCGGTTTTCTCTGGTTTCCGGATCTCGGTCTGCCAGTAATGTCCCGATTTCCACACCACGGATGCCTGCTTCTTTGTAAAGTTCAATTGCCAGAGTCTGTGCCGGAAATTCTTCTCTTTTTATGTTGGGCAAAAAATTAAGCGCATCAATAAAAACAGCGTGTCCGCCAATAGGTTTCTGAACAGGAATCCCTGCTGCCATCAATTGGTTTCCGAGATATTCTACCTGCGAAATCCTGCTCTCCAAGTAAGGAAATTCCGTAGCTTCATTGAGACCTGCGGCCAAAGCCGACATATCTCTTCCTGCCATTCCGCCGTAGGTAATAAACCCTTCATAAATAATAGTGAAGTTAGATGCTTTCTCAAAAATCTCTCTGTTTTTCAAGGCGATAAATCCACCAATATTTACCAGACCATCTTTTTTGGAGCTCATCGTCATTCCGTCACCGTAAGAAAACAGTTCTTTGCAAATTTCCTTAATTGTTCTGTGCTGCTGCCCTTCTTCTCTTTTCTTGATGAAATAAGCATTTTCCGCAAACCTTGCAGAGTCAAATAATACCGGAATTCCGTATTGGTCCGATAATTCTTTTACTGCTTTGATATTTTCCAAAGAAACAGGCTGCCCACCGGAAGAGTTACAAGTTATCGTAATTAAACAAAAAGGAATTTCTTCTTTAGGATGTGTTTTGTAAACAGCTTCCAGTTTCTCAAGATCAAGATTACCTTTAAAAGGATGAAGATTATTGATGTCAAAAGCCTCGTCAATGGTACAATCAATGGCGTGGGCTTTTCGGAATTCAATATGACCTTTTGTAGTATCGAAGTGGGAATTTCCCGGCACCACATCACCTTCTTTTACTAAAACCGAAAACAGTACATTTTCTGCTGCACGACCTTGATGCATTGGTAACAGATAAGGAAAACCTGTGATTTTTTCCACAGTTTGCTGTAAAGCTTCGAAGGAGCGCGAACCGGCGTAACTCTCGTCGCCAATCATCAGCGCAGCCCATTGTTTGTCGCTCATTGCGCCTGTTCCGCTGTCGGTTAGCAAATCTATAAAGACGTGTGAGCTTCTTAAATTAAATAAATTATAGTTGGCTGCTTTCAGCCATTCTTCACGTTGTTCTTGTGTGGATTGATATATTTCTTCGACCATTTTGATTCTAAATGGTTCTGCGTATGGTAGTTTCATTGTAAATAATTTTGTTGGATGATGGATGCAGGAAGTTGGATATTCCGCATCGAAAAAAATTGAATTCTATCCTTGATGTCCACAGCAAACAATGAGAAAGCTTAAAAAAAACTTCCATCATCTGACATCTGACATCCAACCAAAAACTACTCCGGCGCTTTGAAAACGTTATCGTCTGAATGGAAACCAGCGACGCCTCCGCTTACAGCAAATTTCATAGCTTCGGCGGAACTCATTCCGGTTACTTCTTTGATATTATTGTATTTGGTGATGATTACCCAGCCGGAAACGGCGTAAGAATGCGGAAGATAAACTGCCACCATTTGATCGAGATTAACAACTGACATATCGGACTGAGTGAGGAATCCCATTCTCCAGATTTCCGGCGTTTCGTTGGTTTTTACCCAAACTGGAACATTGAATTTTTTCTTATCTCCCACAAAAGATCCCAAAACATCTTTCAGCGATGTGTAGATGAATTTGATTCCCGGGATGTGTTCGAGAACATAATCGACGCCATCTACAATCAGTCTCCCGATAATAAACTTGTTTCCGAAAAACCCGATAAATGTGGTTCCGAAAATGACGGTAAAGAAAATCAGTCCAGGAAATTTTTCGGAAATGGATGGAATGATATTATCGATGCTGAAAACGATGTACCAGATGATCCAAACCGTAATGGCAAAAGGACCAATGATTATGAGCCCTTGTATGAAGGACCGGAGAAAAAGCCGAAGGTAATCGTTAAAGCTTCTATTCATCATATATTGCTCAAAATGAGCTGTGTTTTATCCGTGTATTGTTTCTTTATTTCCGTAGGACTGTATGACTTGCGCTTCATACTCCAGCCATTCTTCCCAGCGTTTGTTCACTTTTTCAGGTTCGCCGATTTGTCTTGCAAAACCGATAAAAGTGGTATAATGATTGGCTTCGGAAATCATCAGATCATTGTAGAAATTTCTCAGTTCTTCATCCTTGATATTTTCTGTCAGCACTTTAAAACGTTCACAACTTCTGGCTTCTATCATCGCAGCAAAAAGCATTTTATCGACAAGAAGGTCCGTTCTGTTTCCACCTTTTACAATAAACTTCAGTAAATCATTGACATAATCATCTTTGCGCGTTCTTCCCAAGACACCACCTCTTTTTTTGATGATCTCGTGAACCTGATGAAAATGTTCCATTTCTTCTTGTGCAATTGCCAAAAGTTCGGTAACCATTTCTGTATGCTCAGGAACCATTGTTATCAGCCCGATGGCGTTGGTTGCTGCTTTTTGCTCGCACCAGGCGTGATCCGTGAGGATTTCTTCCAGATTGTCTTCTGCGATATTCGCCCAGCGTGGGTCTGTAGGAAGTTTGAGACGAAACATGTCAATTTTTTTTGTAAAAATAAGGATTTGATCGCTTTTATTAGATACTTTGTTTATAAAAATTGTTTTCGAAAATCACTGTTCATATCGTGAAATATAAAATGATTACTAGAATCCTTGGCACGAATGTTGAAAAATCATCATCAACCAAATAATAAAATTATGAAAAATTCAACTCTAATCAATCGTGCTAAATTATTTATTTTTAGCTTTTTAGCAATTTTCTCATCTGTTTTGACATTCGCGCAAGACTCTGCAATTGTAAAAACGACTAACGTGACATCTACCTCAACTGAAGAATGGCAAACCAATCCGATGTATTGGATTATTGGTGGCGTTGTAGTCATCGTCATCGTTGCAATCGTCGCAATGAGCGGAAGAAAGAAAAACGATTAAGATTTATAAGGCGCTTTTAGAAGCGCTTTTTTTATGGATTTTTGGAAGCAGTTTTTGCTCTTAAAAACTCCAAAACCGTCCAACCCAAATCATCCACTTTCTTCAAACCTTTGGATATAACCACTGCCAAAAGAATATTAACCGGATAAATAATTAAAACCAAAAGATACCACGGCATCAGATCCTTCATCGGAACCACAAGAAAATAGACTAAAGAGGAACTCATTCCCTGGGCAAAATAAAAGAAAATTGCATTCTGACCTACATTAGTGAAGAAATTTGGCTTCTCGATTTTAAGTCGATTATAAAAAACAAATAATGTAACCAATGAAAATAATGTCCAAATGATGTATGGGATTTTTGGAGGAAACTTCTGCTTGTTTAGCTTGTAGAATATTTCGCCCCCGTGATTCCAAAACATCCAGACTAATGCGAAACCAACTAATCCGTAAAGTACAGGAATCATTTTGGTCGGGATTTTCTTGCCTCTCATTCTATTTGCAATTAGGAAAACGGCCATATAAAATGCGACGTAACCAACTTGTCCGTTGGGATAGTATTGCGGAAATATATTGAATATCAACGTCAAAGCAATACAAACTCCAATAAACCAGTCGATATGTTTAGGGAAGAATCTCAAAATCAAAACGCCTAGGACTGTCAGTATATAATACACTTTAAGATACCAGAAACTTCCCATAACTACCGGAAATGTGTCGCAATTGGAATATTCGTGCAGATACCAGTTCCCGAGTGTATTCCATTGAGGAACAGACGAAATGCTGTTCGGAACATACTTGCTTCCAAACGTAGAGTAAAAATCTTTCAGCCATTCAAAGGAAAAAAAAGTCAATCCAAAAACTTTGAACAAATAATCCAGAAAGAAAAGAAATGACACAAAGATCATATACGTGATTTGTAACTTCAATAGTCTGTACAGAGTTTTTTCAATATTATTCCCGGACGTTATTCCGCTGAGTGCATAGAATAAGGCCACATCAAATACAAGAGAAAATACTCTGGCTTCAGTTGGCATATAAAACTGTCCGCTCCAGAACGCCGTATGAATAAAAATAATGGAAATGGTGGCAACGCCTTTGGCAAAGTCAATATAGAGGTCTCTTTTCATCTATGATGGTTTAAATTATAGTTAAACACAAAGGCACAATTTTTTTTGATAATGTTTTACGACATAAGAAAGTTGAAGATTTAAAATTTAAAAAATATTAAAAACTTTTGTGCCTTAAAACAGAATGATTGACATAAAATTTTCTTGTGTCTTTGTGTTGAACAATCGCTCAGATTCATTAATTATCTGAAATTCAAAAATATCATTATTTTCCAAAGTTCTTTATAATTATTTAACTTTTACTACTCGATAGTTATCCTTATTTTTGAAAGTTCAATTCTACAGATGTCAGATATCATTCAGCTTTTACCGGATCACGTTGCCAATCAGATTGCTGCAGGAGAAGTGGTGCAAAGACCGGCTTCTATTGTCAAGGAACTGTTGGAAAATGCCGTGGATGCAGGCTCAGACAAAATCCAGCTTATCGTTCGCGATGCCGGGAAAAATCTGATTCAGGTGGTGGATAACGGCATCGGTATGTCAGAAACGGATGCCAGGTTGGCCTTCGAACGTCACGCTACATCCAAAATCCGCTCTACGGAAGACATTTTTAAAATTGCTACCAAAGGTTTTCGTGGCGAAGCATTGGCTTCCATTGCTGCTGTGGCTCAGGTTGAGCTAAAGACTAAGCAAAAAGATTTGCCCGTCGGAACCAATATTTATATCGAAGGTGGACAATTCCAGTTTCAGGAGCCAGTACAGACAGCTGAAGGTTCTAACTTTTCCGTCAAAAATCTTTTTTACAATGTTCCGGCAAGACGCAAATTTCTGAAGAATGACAATGTAGAATTCCGTCACATTATTGATGAATTTCAGCGTGTTGCACTCGCACACGAATCTATCGAGTTTGAGTTATTCCATAATGACGAACCGATTTTCAAACTAAGAAAAGGCGGACAGATGCAGCGCATCGTAGATGTTTTCGGAAGGAAACTGCAGCCGCTTCTGATTCCAATTAAGGAAGATCTTGGCTGGGTTAATCTGCAAGGTTACGTCGCCAAACCCGAAGGCGCCAAAAAAGTACGCGGCGAGCAGTTTTTCTTTGTGAACGGAAGATATTTCAAAAGTGCTTATCTCAGCAAAGCGGTTCAGGAAGCCTTTGACGGACTACTCCAACCGGGTTATATACCTTCATTTTTTCTTTATCTGGAATTGGATCCGGAGAAGATCGATGTCAATATACATCCCCAGAAAACGGAAGTGAAATTTGAAGATGAAGCATTGATTTTTGCCCTGATGCGTTCTACTATCAAACGTTCTTTAGGGATTTACAATGTCGCACCAAGCCTGGATTTCGAAAGAGACCCGAAAATGGAAGCTTTTTTTGCGCCAACGCCGAGCAAAAGCAACCACAGTTCTCCAATGCCTTCCGCCATTAATGTAGACCGGGATTTTAATCCTTTTACAACGCAAAAAACATCAAACGAAGAAATCATTAATCTAACTGATTTTTATGATGTTACGGCAACGGCAGCGCCTTCCAAAATCAATCTTTTTGAAGACGATGACCTAGACGAGGATCTGTTTCGTCTTCCAAACGGCTACTGGCTGCTCAACAAAGATGGACAAACGTATATGCTGGATCTTGGCAGGATGCACAGAGTTCTGATGTCTTCGCACCAGGAAAATCTTCCTACTAAAAAAGCCGGACAAAGCTTATTGTTTTCATTGGAATATCATCTTAATGAAATCGAGAAAAATAAATACAAGTCGATCAAAAAATACCTGCCGGATTTCGGTTTCGAAATGACTTTGGCTCAAGAGAATGTTCTCAGAATCGAAGCTGTTCCGGAAGCTTTAAAAGAATCGCAAGTCATCAAATTCTTAGAAAAAATATTTGAAGTCCTGGAATACAGAACAGAAGAAGACTTCTATAAATATTTTGAATACCAGTGGGTTAAACTAAAAACCAAATCGAAGTTCGATTTCATTTATAAAACTGAAGTTGAGCAATTGGTCAAAGATTTTATGGATCTTGGTTTTCCGCAATATACGGTGAACGGGAAAAAATGCTGGCTGGAAGTGCCGTTTGATGACTTCAAAAATAAATTTTAAACTATGTTTTCACAACTGACACCTGCTACAAAGAATATTATCATCATCAATGTGATCTTCTTTGTAGGTACATTTTTACTACAAAACCTTAACATTGATTTAGAATCATTATTGGCAGGCTACTTTCCGCTGTCTCCAAATTTCAGATCCTGGCAAATAATTACGCATATGTTTATGCACGGAAGCATACTTCATATTGCATTTAATATGATGACACTGTGGAGTTTCGGACCAGTTTTAGAACAGGTTCTGGGACAGAAAAAGTTTCTGATTTTGTACTTTGCTTCAGGTTTAGGAGGCTTTGCTCTATACAATATATGGAACTATATAGAAGTTATGCAAATTTCAAATTTTCTTATCTCACAAGGTTTTGATATTCACGAAGTATATAAAACCGTTGATACAAGCTTTGTTAGATATTTCCCAAATTTTTCTGAAAATGTATCAATCAACAATGCTGCTCAGAATCTATATGGTATTTTGAAAACTCCTATGGTTGGTGCTTCAGGTGCTATTTTTGGAGTGATTGCAGCATTTTCCACATTGTTTCCTGATGCTAAACTGATGTTTATGTTTATTCCGTTTCCTATTAAAGCCAAATATCTGACACCTATCATCATCGTGGTATCTTTATTTTTAGGATTCAGGCAGTTTAGCGGAGATAACATCGCCCATTTTGCACATCTTGGTGGTGCGCTAATCGGTTTTCTCTATATCTGGAGCTGGAAAAAGAACAGAGACAGGATCCAATAATGGGAATCTTACGTTTAATCTTAAGCATTTTTCACCTCATTATAGTATTAATGCTTTTGGGCACTATAATGAATGCTTATATTTCGCCTAATGTATTTGGGATGCTCAATCTGCTTTCACTTGCATTTCCGATACTGATGATTATCCACATCTTATTGTTGATTTTCTGGATCATCAGCTGGAGAAAAAGAGCAGCAATCTTTCTTGTCTTAACGCTTTTTTTAATCACACCTATAAGACGCTGGATCAATTATACACCTGCAAAGAAGGAAATTCCGAATCTTAAAGTCATTTCCCTCAACGGAAAATCAGGGAAATTCGGCGATGATAATATTTATCGTTTTCTGAATGAGCAACAAGCAGATGTAGTTCTTACCCAAGAATACAAAAGTGCTGAAAACCTGAAAGGCTTTGACTATTTTGAGCGCCGTTTTCCTGTTGTCAAAATACAATCCAGATTTCCAATCATTAAAAGCGATATTGTAGAAACTGACGCAAAAAACGGGCGCTGTATATTTGCTGACATTAAAGTAAATGATAAAGTCATCCGATTTGTTAATGTCTACATGGAGCCATTTTATATCCAAAAGCAAATGGTTAAACCTGGTGATAACCTCGATGAAAACGAGAAGAAGTTTAAAAATATTCTTCATATGCTGATTCCCACCTTCCGGAAACATCAAAACCAGATTATTCCTATAAAAAGTTTTATAGAGGATTCACCTTATCCCGTTATTGTTGCCGGCGATTTTAACGCTGTCCCTAACTCTTACGAGTATTATAAAATATCCGAAGGGCTTCAGGATGTTTTCCTGAAGGTAGGAAGAGGCAGCGGCACAAGCTTTCACGACTTTAAATTTCCTTTAAAAATTGACGATTTTTTCGCTTCGGAATCTATAGAGTCTATTAGCTATAAAGTTGATCGCAGTGTCAGGATCTCAGATCATTTTCCGGTAATAGCAGAATTTCGTGTCAAATAATTTTCGATATTTGTTTTTATGAAATCGCAATGACTAGAAAACATAAACAATTATGTGATTTGGCGATTACATATGACCCCTGAAAACAATATACATCTGCTTATGAAACGTATTATTATAGTTGCATTTTCTGCAATGTTATTTTCCTGCTCCAAGAATGATTCATCTTCTCCCGTGAATGAAAATTCTGAGCGAGCTCCGCAAATTACTTATGATACTACAGCGATTGATTCTTTCGGCCCGGGCGCTACATCCGAGAGTGTAATGGCGAAGATCAATGCTGTTGCCATAAAACGTGAAAAAGACAGTCTTGCTGCCATTGCGAAATTGCAGGAAGAAAAGCTTCTTAAAGAAAAAGCTGAGAAGGAAGCGAAAGAAAAGAAGGAGGAAAAAACAATTGGTGAATCTAAACCTGAAACGGTTCCTGTGTCTAACACCGAAATTTCTACTACGAATTAATTTTTGATTTTAGTAAAATAAAAAACCGCCTTTTAAGGCGGTTTTTATTTTTTTTAAGGATTTATTATTCAATTGTAATATTATCAATCTGAAGATCATAAACTCCGGACGATCCTGTTT
>JAEXJU010000212.1 GCA_023448955.1 Bacteroidota bacterium | reverse complement strand
GATTTATTGACGGAAAAAATAGCAACGGCTTCTCTTGGAATCGCATTTCTGAGACTTCCGCCATCGATAGAAATTAACTGAATTTGATTTTCTAATCCTAAAAACAAAAATCTTCCTAACAATTTATTAGAATTTCCGAGACCTTTTATGATGTCCATTCCGGAATGTCCGCCTTGCAAACCTTTGATTTCAATTTTGAATATTTCGCCCATCGCATCTTCTAAACCGAATTTAGATGAAGCCGTCACATCTACGCCGCCAGCACAGCCAATATCTATTTCGTCATCTTCTTCAGTGTCAAGATTTAAGAGAATTTCACCTTTCAATTGTCCGGGTTTCAAAGCTAAAGCGCCAGTCATTCCCGTTTCTTCGTCTATGGTAAAAAGTGCTTCCAAATCTGGATGAGCAATCTCATCACTTTCCAGAATGGACATAATGGTTGCAACGCCCAAACCGTTGTCTGCGCCCAAAGTTGTTCCTTTGGCTCTAACCCAATCGCCATCTACATACATTTGGATTCCCTGGGTTTCGAAATCAAAATCGACATCGTTATTTTTCTGGCAAACCATATCGAGGTGAGATTGCATAACGATGGGCGTCCGGTTTTCCATTCCAGCGGTTGCCGGTTTTGTGATGATGACATTTCCTGCCTCATCAACTCTTGTTGGCAATCCCAGTTTTTCGCCAAATTCTTTTATAAACTGTATTACTTTTTCTTCTTTTTTTGATGGTCTCGGAACCGCATTCAATGCTGCGAAATTTTTCCAAATCGCTTTTGGTTCCAACTGTGAATATTCCATTGTTTTTTTGAAATTATTTTGAAGTCGCAAGTTACTGAAACGATAACGAAGAACAAAGGAATAAAAGATAATTTGGAGTCAAACCCCTAGCCCCGATAGTAGCGGTTACCCCACAGCAAGCCTTGGAAAAGCGATGGCGCGAGGAGTAGTAGCGGATAGCGGGAAATAGCTCCTGATTGAGTTTGAGGGTTTGAGTGCTTAAGAGATTCATAAAAAAACGCTCCAGAAAAATTCTGAAGCGTTCTATTTTATTAGCTAAAAGCTATTGGCTAGTAGCGATAGTATTCCGGTTTGAAAGGTCCTTCCACTTTCACACCGATGTAATCTGCCTGTTGTGGAGAAAGTGTTTCCAACTCTACACTTAATTTCTTAAGGTGTAGTGCAGCTACTTTTTCGTCAAGATGTTTAGGTAACATATAAACTTCGTTTCCGTAAGCTTCTGAATTGTTCCAAAGTTCGATCTGAGCAAGAGTTTGGTTAGAGAAAGAGTTACTCATCACAAAACTTGGGTGACCAGTTGCGCAACCAAGGTTTACCAATCTTCCTTCTGCTAAAATGATGATTTCTTTCCCTTCAATTGTGTAGATATCTACCTGTGGTTTCACTTCGGATTTTGTGTGACCGTAGTTTTCGTTCAGCCAAGCCATATCAATTTCGTTGTCGAAGTGACCGATGTTACAAACGATAGTTTTATCTTTCATCTTAAGGAAATGCTCTTTTCTCACAATGTTGAAGTTTCCTGTCGTTGTGATTACGATATCTGCATTATCTACTACAGTATCCAATCTTTTTACTTCGTAACCGTCCATAGCAGCTTGAAGCGCACAAATTGGATCAATTTCTGTAACAGTAACGATAGAACCAGCGCCTCTGAAAGATGCCGCAGTTCCTTTGCCCACGTCTCCGTAACCGCAAACTACAACTCTTTTTCCGGCAAGCATTACGTCAGTTGCTCTTCTTACAGCATCTACTGCAGATTCTTTACAACCGTATTTGTTGTCAAACTTAGATTTGGTAACAGAATCATTCACGTTGATTGCAGGCATTACCAAAGTTCCGTTTTTCATTCTTTCGTACAATCTGTGAACGCCGGTTGTAGTTTCTTCAGAAAGACCTTTGATTCCTGCAGTCAGTTCAGGATATCTGTCAAAAACCATATTGGTAAGATCTCCACCATCATCCAAAATCATATTCAGTGGTTTTCTGTCTTCGCCAAAGAAAATAGTTTGCTCAATACACCAGTCGAATTCTTCTTCATTTAGACCTTTCCAAGCGTAAACAGGGATTCCTGCAGCAGCAATAGCAGCAGCAGCGTGATCCTGAGTAGAGAAAATATTACAAGAAGACCAAGTAACTTCAGCTCCTAAAGCTACCAAAGTCTCTATAAGAACTGCTGTTTGGATGGTCATGTGAAGACATCCAGCAATTCTTGCACCTTTCAATGGTTGAGATGGACCGTACTCTTCACGGATTGCCATCAAACCAGGCATTTCAGCTTCAGCCAAAGTGATTTCTTTTCTTCCCCATTCTGCAAGGGCGATATCCTTTACTTTGTAAGGAATGTATTGTGTTGTTGTACTCATATGTAATGAATCGTTTTTAATTCTGATTTTAAAATGCAAAATTACAATTAAATATTAATAAATAAAACTTCTGATTTTTATCAATTTTAAAAAAAATGCTCCCGGAAAAATTTCCGAGAGCATTCGCATATAATTAGTTAGTGTTGGGTTTACTTCCAGCCGCCGCCTAAGCTTTTGTAGATATTGACAACTGTGCTTAGCTGTCTTTCTTTCGCTTCGATGAGCTCCATTTTGGCGTCTAGTGCATCACGCTGATTCATCAGAACTTCCAGATAATCCGCTCTCATATTTCTGAATAATTGATTGGCAATATCAATTCCCTGGTCAAGCGCTTTGACCTCCTGAGATTTCATTTCGTAATATTTGTCGAGGTTTTTAATCGCCGACATTTGATTCGTAATATCGAGATAAGCGCTCAGGATGGTTTTGTCATATTCATACAAAGCCTGGATTTGTTTCGCATCTGCCGATTTGAAATTGGCCTGAATCGCACTTTTGTTAATCAGCGGACCAGCCAGTTCTCCAACCAGACTGTAAGCAATCGATTCCGGCATTTTCACAAGATAATTCGGCTTAAAAGCTTCCAGACCAAGCGCAGCATTGATTTCCAGACTTGGATAAAATTCCTTTCTTGCCGCTTCCAAATCCAGTTTGGCAGATTGCAATTCCAATTCCGCTTGCTTGATATCAGGACGATTGGCTAATAACTGAGACGGAATTCCTGTATAAACCGTTTGCGGAACAATCGACATAAAGCTTTCTTTCGTTCTCACAATTGGTTGTGGATAACGACCTAATAAAGCATTGATTTGATTTTCCTTTTCCGTGATTTGCTGTTTCAGATCGTATTCGGTCGCATTGGATTTTGCCAGCTCAGCCTCGAATTTTTTCACAGCCAACTCCGTTGCAGCCATTGCCTGCTTTTGGATTTTTGCTACTTCAAGTGCTTTCTTCTGCAAATCCATATACTGATGAATAATATCCAATTGATTATCAAGCGACAACAATTCATAATAATTATTTGCAACTTCAGCAATCAGGCTTGACAGAACAAAATTCTTTCCTTCAACTGTTGACAAATAATGAGCGACAGCCGCTTGTTTTTCAGTTCTCAGTTTATGCCAGATATCAACTTCCCAGTTAGCAACCAAACCGCCTTCAAAATTTCCCAGGTTTTCAGGAACTTCTTTTCCAGGTTCCATTTCTGTGGAAGCATCACCGGCACCTGTACTGGTGTAACGACCAACTTTTTCGATTCCGGCTCCTAATCTTGCAGCAACAGTCGGACTTAGCTTTCCATTTTTGTACATCACATCGCTTTTTGCGATTTCGATTTGCTGAAGCGTAATCATTAATTCCTGATTATTCTTCAAAGCTTCATCAATCAGATTCACAAGATTCGGGTCTGTGAAAAATTGCTTCCAGGGCGTGATTCCGGAATTATTTTCTGAAGCAGTCTGATTCTCAAAATTCTGTGGCAAAGTCTCTTTTACCCGATCCTGAACTTTAGTTGCCATTGGTGCTTTACAGCTTGCCAAAGCAAGAGACAAAGCAATCAAAGCGATTTTGTTTTTATGATTAATAAAAAAACTATTCATATTACTTTATTTTTTAATTGTCTCGTAGAGACTAACTGTTAATAGATTTTATTGGTTCGTTTTACAGAAGTTCCGTAGGAACGATCTGTTTTAGTAATGTCTAAGTCCGCTCCTACGGAGCTTGAATTGAGATTGTTCTTTGAGTTCTATTAACAGTTCGCCTCTCTGAGGCTTTATCATTTTGTTTTTCAATTTATTATCAATTATCCACGTTGGAATTTTTATCTTCATATTTGCCATCGTGTTTGTATGGTTCGGTTTGTTCGGTGAGAGGATTTTCTTCTTCATAGTAAGTCAGTTTGGACTTAGCGGCAATGTTGGCGAAAATGTAATACAATCCAGGAATTATCATCAATCCGAAAATAGTTCCGATGAGCATTCCGCCTGCTGCAGCTGTTCCTATGGTTCTGTTACCAACGGCTCCAGGACCAGTTGCCATAGCTAATGGAATCAATCCGGCAATGAATGCGAACGATGTCATCAAAATCGGACGGAATCTTAAAGACGCACCTTGCAAAGCGGCTTCTTTTGTAGAAAGTCCTTCTTCTGCTTTTTTCTGAACGGCAAATTCGACAATCAAAACGGCGTTCTTTCCAAGTAATCCGATGAGCATTACCATTGCAACTTGTGCATAGATGTTATTTTCTAATCCGAAAAGCGTCAGACATAAAAATGCTCCGAAAATCCCCGTTGGTAAAGACAAAATAATTGGCAAAGGCAAGATAAAACTTTCATATTGCGCAGATAGAATCAGATAAACGAAGCCGAGACAAACCAAGAAAATGTAAATCGCTTCATTGCCTCTGGAAACTTCGTCTTTGGAAATCCCCGCCCAGTCGATTCCGAAACCTCTTGGCAAGGTTTTATCCGCAACTTCCTGAATGGCTTTGATTGCATCTCCGGAACTGTATCCAGGCGCTGGTGTTCCGCTTACTTCAGAAGAATTGTACATATTATGTCTCGTGATTTCCGACAGTCCATACACTTTTTCAAGGTGCATAAAATCTGAATAAGGAACCATCTGGTCTTTATCATTTTTGACATAAAGCTTCAGTAAATCACTTGGCAACGCACGATATTGCGGACCAGCCTGAACAATCACCTTGTAAGGTCTGTCGAAGCGGATGAAACTTGTCTCATAATTAGAACCGATCAAAGTCGAAAGGTTATCCATCGCTTTTTCTATGGTTACACCTTTTTGTTCTGCCAAATCATTATCAACTTTCAGCATATATTGAGGGAAACTCGCAGAATAGAATGTGAAAGCTGAACCCAGTTCCGGACGTTTTTTCAATTCTTTCACAAAATCATTGCTGACCTGTTCCATTTTGTGATAATCGCCACTTCCGGCTTTGTCCAGAAGTCTTAATTCAAAACCTCCGGCTGCACCATAACCTGGAATTGACGGCGGTTGGAAGAATTCGATATTCGCTCCGGGAATTTCTTTGGCTTTTTGTTCCAGTTGTTCTATGATTTCTGTGGCTGATTCTTTTCTTTCGTCCCAGTTTTTAAGGTTAATTAAACAAGTTCCTGAGTTAGAACCAGTTCCTTCTGTCAAAATCTCATAACCAGCCAAAGATGAAACCGATGACACGCCGTCAATCTCTTCACATTGCTTCTGAAGTTCAAGTGCAATCTGGTTAGTTCTTTCCAAAGTGGAACCCGGAGGCGTTTGGATAATGGCGTATATCATTCCCTGGTCTTCACTTGGAATAAATCCGGTAGGCAATTTGTTGCTCAGGAAAAATGTTCCGATACAGAAAAGCAGCAGTAATGGAAGCGTAATCATTTTTCTGGTAACCACTTTTGTCAAAAAGTTGTGGTATTTTCCGGCTCCAACAGTAAACAGATTATTAAAACTATCCAAAAATCTGTTGATTGGTGTTTTCTTCTTCTCTTTGCCGTGATTGTTTCTAAGAATCAAAGCGCATAAAGCAGGTGTCAATGTCAAAGCGACAACTCCCGAAAGTATAATGGATGAAACCATCGTAATCGAAAACTGACGATAGAAAACTCCAACCGGACCGGACATAAATGCTACCGGAATGAAAACCGAAGCCATTACCAAAGTGATGGCGATAATTGCACCACTAATTTCGTGCATCGCTTCTTCCGTGGCTTTGAGTGGCGAGAGATGTTTTTCTTCCATCTTGGCGTGAACAGCTTCTATCACCACAATTGCATCATCGACAACGATACCAATTGCCATTACCAAAGCAAAGAGTGAAATCAAGTTCAATGTAATTCCGAAGGCAGACATCACGGCAAATGTTCCTACCAAAGAAACCGGAACGGCAATGGTTGGAATCAAAGTAGAACGCCAGTCGCCCAAGAAAAGGAAAACCACGATGGCAACTAAGATAAACGCTTCAAATAATGTATGGACTACTTTTTCAATCGACGCATCCAGGAATCTTGAAACGTCATAACTGATTTCGTAATGCATACCTTTTGGGAAAGTTTTTTCAAGGTCTTTCATTAGAACTTTCACATTCTTGATAACATCACTTGCGTTTGAACCGTAGGATTGTTTCAAAGTAATCGCTGCGGACGGTTTTCCGTTCAGGGTAGAGTAGATGTCATACATAGATGAACCAAATTCAATATCAGCCACATCTTTCAATCGTACAAATTCTCCGTTAGGATTGGCTTTCAGGATGATGTTTCCATAATCCTTCTCGTTATTGAAACGGCCAGGATATTTCAGAATATATTCAAAAGATTGCGAACGTTTTCCGGAACTTTCGCCTGTTTTTCCGGGAGAAGCTTCCAAACTTTGCTCGTTTAGCGATTCCATCACTTCATCTGCGGAGATGCCGTAAGCCGTCATTCTGTCGGGCTTCAGCCAGATTCTCATTGCATATTCGCGAGTTCCCAGGATGTCTGCAAAACCAACACCGCTCACCCTTTTCAGTTCGGAAATCAGGTTGATGTCAGCATAATTGAAGAGGAACTTCTGGTCAGCTTTCGGATTATCACTGTAAAGGTTGATATACATTAGCATATTCGGTTCTTCACGAGTGATTTTCACACCTTCACGAACTACCAAAGGCGGTAGCTTATTAACAACAGATGATACACGGTTTTGAACGTTTACCGCTGCAACATTCGGGTCGGTTCCCAAATCGAAAACCACCTGAATTGATGCTTCACCGTCGTTACCGGCGTCAGAGGTCATATATTTCATTCCCGGAACACCGTTTAGTCCGCGTTCTAAAGGAATGACAACAGATTTGATGAGCAACTCGTTATTAGCACCAGGATATTCTGCTGTAATATTTACTTTTGGCGGAGAAATAGAGGGGAATTGGGTTATGGGAAGTTTCACAAGAGATAAAACACCCATGAAAACAATAATCAGTGAGATGACTATCGACAGAACTGGTCTGCGTATGAATTTCTTAAACATAATTTTAATTATTAATTATGAATTGTTAATTATTGATGGGAAACATTGTTGCCATTAACAATTAATCATTAATCATTATTTAGTTTGCCTGTAATTTTAATGAGCTCAACACTTTTTTCGGATCCTGAAATTTGGTTTGTACTTTTTGGTCGTCCTTCACTTTCTGAACGCCTTCCAGAAGGATCTTATCACCAACATTAATTCCTTCTGAAACCACATATATATCAGGAAGTTCATAAGCTACTTTAATATTCTTAGACCTCGCAACACCATCATTTCCGACAACAAATACGTATTTCTGATCCTGGATCTCATAAGTTGCTTTCTGAGGAATGATTAATGCATTTTTGAGAGGAAGTGTCATTTGGATTTTTCCAGTTTCCCCGTTTCTCAAGAGTTGATTAGCATTTGGAAATTTGGCTCTGAAAGCAATATTCCCGGTTTCGCTGTCAAACTCGCCTTCTATGGTCTGGATGATACCTTTATCAGGAAATTTTTCGCCATTAGCCATAATCAGTGAAACAAGATTATTACTTCGCTCCGCAGAATGCATTTGATAATTAAGATATTCCGGTTCGGAAACATTAAAATAAGCGAAGATGCCGCCATTGTCGGAAAGGGTAGTGAGCAATGCGCCTTCATCAATCAGACTACCTAATTTGAGTGGAAGACGGTCAATAATTCCGGAAAAAGGCGCTTTTATTGTGGTAAAAGATAAGTGCGTCTGAGCCAGATTAAGTTCTGCTTTTGCAGCGTCCAGTTTAGCTTTCGCCATTTTCTTTTCGTTAATGGAAACAACATTGTTATTAGCTAGTGTGCTGGAGTTTTGTAACTCGATTTCTGCTTGTGCAACTTCTGCTTTAGCTTTCAAAACATCAGCCTGATAAAGTTGTGGCATAATTCTAAACAAAACTTGTCCGGCTTGTACGTGCTGGCCTTCATCTACATATATTTTTTCAAGAAACCCTTTTTCTTGAGCGCGGATTTCTATATTTTTTTCCGAGCGGATCTGGGAGACGAATTCTTTGGTGATTACAGTATCCATTTTTACTGGAGATGTTACCGGAAAGACAGCGGCTTCTTCTTTTTCTTCTTTTTTGTCTTTACAGCTGAAGATGATCAGCATACTGCTGAGAGCGACAGATAATGCAACTCTTTTTTTCATAATATTTTTTATTTTTTTTAAGGAAGTTTTGAAACTTTTCTGTTTCATTATAATAAGTTTTATTTTAAGCAAGATCTGAGAAATGATGGTTATCAGAACTGAACATTAATGTTAATTAAAATTCTTTTTTTGGTAAAAATTGAATTGTTGAAAACAACAGATATTATTACCACTTTGGAATAAGGGTAATTTTGTTTTCGGGGAGATAGATTTTAAATTCTGATATTACGAAGCAGAATGAACCGCCTTACCGGAGAAGGTAAAATTGCGGAGTTGAAAAAAAATTGTTTTTTGCGCTGGAAAATATGGTTTAGAATGTAACCGAATCCAATCGCAAAGATCGACAAGGCATTAAGATGATTAAAGTCAATGTCATTTGGGCTATTTTCTTCGGGAGAATCCAGAGAATCATTGATCTGTTGAAAAGAATTTTTTTCCAGCGAATGATTCAGACGGTGTTTTTTTGCAAAGGAAAATAGGTGTAATGAGAAATTCTGATTTCCAAAATCCTGCTGGAAATCAAGCGACTGTTTGTTCTCTGCTATGAAAAGCAGAAAAACGGTCATCAGTAAATATATAATTCCTTTTCTCATTTCGATACCGCAAATTTACATCGTATAACTGTTAAAATAATCTTAAAGCCACATTTTTAAGGCATTTTTAAGTTTCAGACAGGATTTTCAAGTCGATGGTTTTTATTAATTTTAACATCTTAAAATATTATTAATGCCACTTTACAGAGATTTTTCCGATGATAAAGCCATTATTCTGATATGGAAGTATGATGAATCAGAAGAATTGGATACTGAAAAACTTCTGGAACCCGAAAACCAGCATAAAGTTCTGGGTTATCATCCCCATAAAATTGCTGAGGTGCTGATGGTGAGGAAAATGCTGAAGTCTGTTTTGCCGGATCACAAGATTCTTTATAAAGAAAACGGTGAGCCTTATCTTTTTCCGTCAGATCAATATATTTCCGTTAGTCATTCTTTTCCATTAGCTGCTTTAGCGATTTCAAAAAATAAAATCGGGATCGATCTTGAAAAAAGGAAAGAGAAAATCACCAAGATCCGGCATAAGTTTATTCTTCACGAAGATTTTTTTATAGATAATTCTCAGGAAGTCGATTTTCTGACTGCAATCTGGTGCGTGAAAGAAGCGCTATACAAAATCCACCACAGCAAGCACTGGTCACTTAAGAAGCATTATGATGTGCTTCCTTTTGACCTGAAACAGGAATTTTGTGTAAAAAGCCGTGTTTATGATCCTGATAATGAAGATTTTTTCAATGCGAAAGTTTCTTTTTTCGAAGATTATTGCCTGGCAATCGTAGACTGATATACAAGGTATTCTTCAATGATTTTTCGTTGATCTTTCGCAACATCATAAATCAGTTCCAGGAGTTCACGGATGTTTTTGATTTCCGTGAGATGGCTTACTGCAAAAGGTTTTCTTTCGTTTGATATTTCCTGCTGTTCGATTTCGGCTCTTCTTTTTTCCAGCAGATCCGTAACTTGATCTTCCGGCTTGATGTGGCTTTCAATTTTAATCTGCTCATCCAGCTCTTTTTGAAAAAGCAGAGATGAGGTTCTTATTAATTCGGCAGAGATTTTAATTTTCCAGCTCTCGAAATCAATTTCGGGAAAGTGATGTCCGGATTTAGCATATTGAGAAAGCGATGCTGTATAAGCTGTTATAAGGTGTGTGGTTGTTACAAACTGATGAACGGTTTCTAGCTTTCTTTGCTGATTTTTTGGATCGGAAATCATTCTCTGAAAATTGTCTGATAGGTTTGCCAGATCTATAATGGCATTCTTACGTTTCAGGCGGAAATCCTGATCATCCACATTTTCTTTTTTAATGAAATGATCCATCACCAACCGGAAATAATCAAGATTACTTTTGGAAGATTTTTTCATCAGAGTCAGATTCTGAGTGTGTTCCCAAACCGGAAGGATGAAATAAGCCACCAGAAAAGTTACTGCACCGCCAATGATGGTATCAAGAAGCCTGTCTTTAAAAATCAGATTAACATTTCCCGGGTTCAGAAAGTTGAATGACAGAAATATATAAATCGTCATAAATAAAACGGCCCAGGAATAATTGGATTTCAACAGACTGAAACACAAAATCATACTTAAAAGAAGGATCACAAGCAAGGCTGTTGGTTCCTGGACAAAAAATAATAGAATGTAAGCTATTACTGCGCCGGCTGCAGTTCCGTAGAGCCGGAGAAGATTTCTGTGTTTTGTGGTGGCGTAAGCCGGTTTCAGAATGGCAATAATGGTAATAAGTATCCAGTAAGAATGACCTATTCCGAGGATTGAAAAGCGCGATACAATATAGCCAAGAAGCAAGGCAACGGTAACTCTCACTGCATGACGGAAGTGCCCGGAGTCTAGAGAAAAGTTGGATAGAAACACTTTTCGGTTCAGCTTTTCCTCTTTTGGGAGAAATTTGGAATAGTCCAATCCTGTGGAAAGGCTCTTGGCAAGTTTCTGATCCTGAGAATTAACTTTAAAGATTGTTTTGACTTCATCGGTGATTTCAGTAATCCTCATCAGGATCTGCCGCATCATCATAAAGTCTTCTAGTGTATCCGGAGAAAATTTCTGAGCTCTGTAATCAAAAAATTCATCGTAAATGTTTTTCAGCTCTTCGTCAAAATTAGTTATCTGCCTGAATTCCGAGCCGCTCTGAAGTGAAATGCCCAAATTGGTAATCTCATCGGCCATCAACAGAAGAAAATAATGGATTTTCTGCAATAATGCGGAATCACCGAAAACCAGATTCATCCTTTTATAATCATTCTCAGACGTCAGAAGCTTATCATATAAATCAATCGAATTAAGAAACATTAGCATCAGAATCCGGCTTTGTGTTGTAGATTCATTAACGATCTGCCTTGTTTTAAAGACAATTTCCCTGGTATCTTCCTGATGATTTTTGATTTTGATCTGCTGAGAAATTAGCTGATTCAGCAAAGCATCATAATCAGGACTTTTAGAATAATATTTTGCTTTTATCCTGAGATAATCTGCTAGTTCCAGATAGTTCTCACCAACAACCTGACTTGCCAGTTTATAAGGCTGTAGCCTGGTAACGATCATAAACACCACAAAAAACCACAGACAGCCGAGGAAAAATATAATGGAGCTTCTGAAGATATTGTTGCCGGTAAGATGTCCGTCTATAAAAATACTGAGAACAACTAAAGCAATAGACCCGAATACAGCAAGCCTGAGACCATAGACACCAATCATAGAAAAGAAAAACCCGAAAATGATGATTTCCAGATATACAGCCACCGGAAAATCTTTTACGAGGCTGGCAATAAGCGCAATCAGGAAAAACGTGACCACAGAAAGCAAGAGTGTATTTC
>JAEXJU010000129.1 GCA_023448955.1 Bacteroidota bacterium | reverse complement strand
CATAGATTCTGATATGTTCGTACTGAACGAAAATATCTATAGCCTGATTTATCTGACAGAGAAATTTGGCTTCTGCGTTCCCAACAGCTCCGCTCAGAGCATGAACTTCGAAATCGAAACATCTCTGGATACCATTCCTGTGACCGATGAGAGTAGAGGTTTTGGTTCTACTTCCAACATTACACCTATGACTTTATCTAAAAAGTCGGAAGCAGGAAGATTATTTTATGAAAATTGCTGTGACATTTTCGAAAAAGAACCGTCCCGCGCATCAATCGTAATGTGGAAAGCAGCTTGGAAAACAGGAGTCTATCCTTATTTTCTTCCAAAAGAGTTCTGTGTCTGCAGAGGAAACGAAGGCCTTGGAAACGAAGTTATTCTACACATCGGCCATCCATCTGTTGCCGAGTTTTATAATGTAAAAATATAGCAAATGCTTTTTAACTCTCTTGGTTTCGCAATATTTTTGCCTATCGTTTTTGCTTTGTACTGGCTTACAAAAGGACGTAGAAAGCAAAATATCTTATTGATGATCGCAAGCTATTATTTTTATGCTTGCTGGGATTGGAGATTTCTTTTTTTACTGGCTTTTTCCACAGTTTTAGATTATTACACAGGCATCAAAATAGAAGAATCTGAAAAAAAATCATCTAAAAAATTCTGGTTTTGGCTTAGCGTAAGTGTTAATCTTGGTTTTCTAGGCTTCTTCAAATATTACAATTTCTTTGCAGAATCTTTTGCTGAGTTGCTCTCTGGTTTCGGGCTTCACGCTGATCCCTGGATTTTGCAGATTATACTTCCTGTGGGAATTTCGTTTTACACCTTTCACGGACTTTCTTATGTGATAGACATTTACAAAGAGCGCATAAAGGCAGAAAAATCCTGGATAGATTATGCATTATTCGTAAGCTTTTTCCCTCTTCTTGTCGCCGGTCCCATAGAAAGGGCAACACATCTTTTGCCTCAGATCAAAAAAGACAGGACTTTTAATTACACTAACGCTGTAGATGGTCTTCGGCAGATTCTTTGGGGATTGTTCAAAAAAATGGTTGTGGCAGACAACTGTGCGCATTATGCCAATATTATCTTTAATGATTATCATAATTATACTGGTGTCACATTGATTTTCGGTGCAATTTTATTTGCATTTCAGATCTATGGCGATTTTTCCGGTTACTCGGATATTGCATTAGGAACTGCAAGGCTTTTCGGTTTCGATTTGCTGAGGAACTTCTCATATCCCTATTTTTCCAGAGACATAGCCGAATTCTGGCGCAGATGGCATATTTCACTTTCCTCTTGGTTTCGGGATTATCTCTATATTCCGCTGGGAGGCAGCAAAGGTGGGAATTGGATGAGAGTCCGTAATACATTTATTATATTTATTGTGAGTGGATTCTGGCATGGCTCTAACTGGACTTTCATAGTTTGGGGGTTTCTAAACGCGCTTTTCATAATGCCATCCATCGTATTGAAAACAAACAGAAACAACCTGGATATTGTTGCACAAGGGAAATTATTTCCAAATTTCCGGGAGATCTTCCAGTTAATAATCACGTTTTCTTTAGCTTGTTTTGCCTGGATCTTTTTTCGCTCTGCCTCGGTTACAGACGCTTTTGTGTACATCGGGCGGATTTTCTCTACATTGGGACAAGGAATCGGCTATCCGTATAAATTGCTAAATGGCGACCTGAAAGTATTGATATTCATTTTGATTATGTTAATTTTTGAATGGATAATGAGAGAACAACTTCATCCGCTAAGAAAACCATTTACTATGTTACCGACAGCTGGCAGATGGATTATCTATTTTTTACTGGCGATTCTTGTTCTTTTGTTTGCTGGTGAACAGGCAGAATTTATTTATTTTCAATTTTAGAAGAGATGAAAAAGTTTATTTTAAGGACGCTTCTGTTTTTATCACCTTTTATAATTATTGAAGTAGCTCAAGGATTCTTACCAATTTACACCTTCACTCATAAATTTTATGAGTCTCCTTTGTATAAGAGTACCGTTATACCTCATAACTATCCAATATATGCTAATCAGAAAGGTAAAATGACTGGTGTCGGAGATCTTTGTTTCAACACAAAATATGCAATTCCTAAAGACGAAAGTTATATTACTGATGAATTAGGATTCAGGAATGACAAATTCATTAAAAATCCGGACATTATCATCATCGGAGATTCTTACACGATGGGAGCTACTCTAAATCAGTCTCAATTGCTTGCCAATCAGATGATGAAAAACTCCAATATGCAATACTCTGTATATGGAATGGCTCCTGTTGATTTTTCCATACTGGATAAAATGCTTAAACTTGGTGTTATCAATAAACCAAAGTATATCATATACGAAAGGGTTGAACGCGGAGAAATACCAAAAATAGAACATTTTAAAAATTCTTTTACAGATCGATTGGATTACAATTATAAAAATCTTTGGAACCTAGGAAATATGAATGTGTTTCTGGATAAGATTTTCCGCGCTTACGTTAATAATTACGCAAAAGCAAAAATCACAGGCTCAAAAGGAACAGGAACACAATCTAAGGTTGATGAAAAGCTTTTCTTTTATAATACCAGAGAAATCAATCCTTCGGACGAATGGATGAATATTAACATCAGATCTTTAGAATCTTATAAAAAATACTGCGATTCTATAGGTTCAAAATTTATTTATCTGCCGATGCCGAATAAAGAAACCGTATATTTTGATAAAATACCTGTTAAAAAGCAGCCGGATTATCTTTTGAAAACCTGTAAAATATTAAAACAAAAACAAATTGATTATTATCCTACTGTAGAGTTTTATAATAAATTTCGAGCAGAGGACAACAGGATGTTATATCAATTGGATGACTCTCATTGGAATGCGTTAGCTTGCGAACTTATTTCCAAAGAAATAATTAAAAAAATTAAAAAATGATAGTAGGTAGAGGCCTTATTGCCAATCTTTTCACGGATAGTGATAGAAATGACACCGTTTTTTTTGCTTCAGGTGTATCCAACTCATTGGAAACAAGACTGGAAGAATTCAAAAGGGAGGAAAATCTTATTAATGAAACCATTTCTGAAAATTCTGAAAAAATATTCGTTTATTTTTCCACATGCAGTATTTACGATTCTTCTAAAACAGGCAGTGATTATGTGCTACATAAATTGAAGATGGAACAGCTTATAAAGCAATCTTGTAAAAAATATTTGATTCTCAGAGTTAGCAATGCTGTCGGATCAGGCGGGAATCCTAATCTTCTGATGAATTATCTTATGAGATCTGTCAATAATAATGAAATCATTAACGTTCATACAAAAGCTACAAGAAATCTCATTGATGCTGAAGACATTAAGAACATTACATTTGACTTGTTAGAAAAGAAAGAACTGAACAAAATTATCAACGTTGCATATATTCAAAACTATGCAATCATTGAGATCCTGGAAATTATTGAGCGGTTTTATAATAAAAAACTCGATTTAAACCTTATTAAAAGTGGTTCAGGCTATGATATTAACGTTCCTGATGTAGAAAGTTATTTTAAGATTAACGGATTGACAGATAAAGAATCTTATCTTTGCAAAATCTTAGAAAAATATTACTCCTGATTATATATGCATAATTTTAAAGAAAAACTAGAAAATAAAAACATTCTGGTTACCGGCGGTGCCGGATTTATTGGTTCCAATCTTTGCGAAGAACTTTTATCGTTAGGAGCAAACGTTACTTGTCTGGATAATTTTGCGACAGGATTTCGAGAAAATCTCGCAGCAATTATAGAAAACCCAAATTTTAGACTGATAGAAGGCGATATAAGAAACCCTGAAGATTGTAAAAACGCTTGCGAAAATCAGGATTTTATTCTTCACCAGGCTGCACTTGGCTCAGTACCGCGATCTATTAATGATCCCGTTACCAGTAATGATGTAAATGTTGGAGGATTCCTGAATATGCTGGTTGCTGCCAGAGATGCGGGTGTCAAAAGGTTCATTTATGCTGCCAGTTCATCTACTTATGGCGACTCGGAAAGCCTTCCAAAAGTCGAAGACAAAATAGGGAAACCACTGTCACCTTATGCCATTACAAAATTTGTGAATGAATTGTATGCCGATGTTTTCAAAAGAACTTATGATTTTGATACCATTGGTCTCAGATATTTCAATGTTTTTGGACGGAAACAAAATCCAAACGGCGCTTACGCAGCTGTAATCCCGAAATTTGTAATGCAACTGATGAGTCATCAGAGTCCAGTCATAAACGGTGGTGGCGAGTATTCCAGAGATTTTACTTATATCGATAATGTTATTTTAATGAATCTTCTTGCACTGACTTCGGATCATCCAGAGTCGCTCAATCAGGTTTACAACACTGCTTTTGGTGAGAGAACTACACTTAACGATCTGGTAAAATATCTGAAAGAATACCTTTCGGATTTCGATCCAAAAATTGCAGATGTAGAAATAATCTATGGCGATTACAGAAAAGGCGATGTTCCTCATTCTCTTGCAAGCATTGAAAAAGCAAAAAATCTATTAAATTACCAACCTCAATATTCTATGAAAGACGGATTGAAAGAAGCTGTAAAATGGTATTGGGAAAATCTAAAATAAAAAATTAAAATTAATGAGTCATAAAATTACAATCATCGGTCTTGGTTATGTTGGTTTGCCTCTCGCGAGATTATTTTCTACCAAATATCCAGTTGTAGGTTTCGACATTAATGAAAAAAGAATTGCCGAACTCAACGCTGGAAAAGATGAAACGCTGGAAGTAGAAGACGATTTATTAAAGTCGGCTTTAGTTCCAAATAATCCAAAATTGGGAGAAACAGGCTTATTTTGCTCAAATAAACTGGAAGATATTGCAGATTCCAACATATATGTGGTTACAGTTCCTACGCCTGTAGATAAAAACAACCGTCCAGATCTTACTCCGCTTTACAAAGCGAGCGAAACAGTGGCTAAAGTTTTGAAAAAAGGCGATATTGTGATTTACGAATCTACTGTTTACCCTGGCGTTACCGAAGAAGAATGCATTCCTGTTTTGGAAAAAAACACCGGAATGAAATTTAACATCGATTTTTTTGCAGGATATTCACCGGAGAGAATCAATCCTGGAGACAAACTTCACACCGTAGAAAAAATCCTGAAAGTTACGGCTGGCTCCACTCCGGAAATTGGGAAAATAGTGGATGATCTTTACAAATCCGTTATTATAGCCGGAACGCATCTTGCACCAACCATAAAAGTCGCAGAAGCTGCCAAAGTGATAGAAAACTCTCAGCGAGACATCAATATTGCATTTGTCAATGAACTGGCAAAGATTTTTAACTTAATGGGCATTGATACTCACGATGTATTGACTGCTGCCGGAACGAAATGGAATTTTCTGCCATTCAAGCCAGGCTTAGTGGGCGGACATTGCATTGGTGTAGATCCTTACTATCTGGCTCAGAAAGCTCAGGAATTTGGCTATCATCCGGAAATCATTTTGGCTGGAAGACGGATGAATGATTCTATGGGACAATATGTTGCCAGTGAAACCGTGAAACAAATGCTGAAAAAAGACGTGAAAGTAAACGGTTCAGATGTCTTGGTTTTAGGATTTACGTTCAAGGAAAACTGTCCAGATGTGCGCAATACTAAAGTAGTAGATGTAGTGAGAAATCTGGAAGATTATGGCATTAATGTTTCTATTTTTGATCCTTGGGCCAATCCTGATGAAGTGATGCACGAATATGGTTTGGAAACTTCTACAAAACCGCCTTTCAAAAAATACGACGCAGTTGTTTTGGCTGTTTCCCACAAAGAATTTGAGAATCTCAACATCAAAAATCTACTTGCAGAAAACGGGATTATTTATGATGTTAAAGGGATTCTGGAAAAAGAAGATGGTGTGAAGAGACTGTAATCAGCGGTCAAATCTCCATCGGAAAAATGGATATCCAATAAATAAAGGCAGGCGATAAAATAAGTCCTGCTTTTTTATTTTTGATGAATAGCCGGAAGATAAATAATCAGAAATACTTAATGATTTCAGATTTTTGTAAGCTATGTAACTTTTTTTCCATAGCTGTTCATTTTTCTGTGCTTTCCAATTCATTTGCAGAGTTATTGCTTTGAAGTCGATCAGATATTCTAAAATTAATTTCTTTCGATCTTCATTTTTTTCTCTGTTATAGTGCTCATTAATCTTTTGAGCAATTGTAATCCAATTATCAAAATGGACCTTTTTTCTATTATGGATCACAGAATCCTGATGAAGATAGTAGATATAAGTTTTCTTTCTTAAAAATGCCAATGTTTCCAATTTCAAAGCCATTTCAAAAGTCTGCAGTGAATCCTGTGCATACAAACCCTTCGTGAAAAAAAGCTGATGGGATCTCAGAAAATCCAGTCTTATTAATTTATTCCAAGATGATACTGCAAATCCTCCGTTAACCAGTTCTTTCAAAATCTGAAGATTGCCTTTCAGAATATTTTGCTGGCTATAAATTGGAAAAACATCAACTAATTCACCTGACGGAAGGTTTATTCCCTGTACTTCACCCATAGAAATTTCCGCTCCGGTTTCCTCCGAAAGTCTGACAAGGTTTTCAATAGCATCCGGATAAAGCTCATCATCACTATCTAAAAAGAAAATATATTTTCCAGTTGCATTTAATATTCCCTCATTCCGAACCACAGAAAGACCGGAATTGGATTCTAAATGTATTATTTTCCAGTTTTGTAGATCATTTTCCTTAATGAATCGCTCTATAATATTTACACTATTATCCGGTGTCTGATCATTTACAAGAATGACCTCCATATTTTTGTAGCTTTGATTTTTGACCGAAACAAGGCTGTTTTCTATAAACTTTTCACATTTATAAATAGGGACAGAAACTGTAACTAGAGGATTCATCAATTGCATTTTTTACTAATTTTAGGCAAAAATAGAAATAAAAACTTGCTTTTAGCAGTATATTTGCATCAATACAATAATGATGAAATTATTCTCCAAAATCATTTATAAGATACTGAAAGAAAACACACTTGGTGTCATCCGACAGAATGCCAACTCCACTATTGGAAAGGCTTTCAGAATCGGGAATTTTTCCAGCATATATATCCATCCTTCGGCATCGCTGACAATCGGCTCAGATATCAATCTAAAAAATTACATCAATTTTGTATTGGGAAAAAATGCAGAAGTGATCTTGGAAAAAAATGTTTTTATGAATAACTACTGTTCCATCAATGCTATTGAAAAAATTGAGATTGGTGAGAATACTCTTTTTGGCGAAGGTGTAAAACTCTACGATCATAACCACGAATATACTGCAGAAATTGTAGAACATAAAAAGTTCAAATCAGCACCCATAAAAATTGGTAAAAACTGCTGGCTGGGAAGTAATGTTACAGTTCTGAAGGGTGTAACAATCGGTGACAACTGTATTATTGGCGCAGGCTGCTTGATATATAAAGACGTTCCTTCCGGAAGTATCGTAAAGCTAAATCAAACATTATCTTAATATTACCGGAATGCACACACCAAAAATATCTGTTGTGATGTCAGTTTACAATGGCAGCAATTTTCTTGACAAAAGCATCCGGGCAATTCTGGATCAGACCTTCCAGGCTTTTGAGTTTATCATTATTGATGATGCTTCTACAGACCGCACACCTGACATCATTAAACAATTTGCGGAAAAAGACCCGAGAATAAAATCTTTCAGAAATCAGACGAACATCGGTCCGGCCGGATTTATCCGAAACCTGAATTCTGGATGCAGACAGGCCAAAGGGAAATACATAGCACGCATAGATCACGATGATATTTCCAGAAAAGACCGTCTCCAGCTACAGTTTGACTTTTTGGAAAACAATCCGGACATTTTTATTGTGGGTGCAGCCTTGAGAAAAGTGGATGAAAATAACGGAGATCTGGGATTAATGATTCCTCCCGAAAATGATGAACAGATCAGAAAAATAATGCCGAAAAAAATTTCCCTTTATCATCCAGTGATAATGTTCAGAAAGGATTTCTATGAAGACTTTTACAGGGAGAAAATGCGATATTGTGAAGATTATGATTTCTACCTGAGGATAATGACAGATAATATGAAGATGGCCAACCTAAAAGATTGCCTGCTGGATTACAGAATATTACAAAACTCGCTTTCCCGTGAGCAGGATAAGGTCATTAAAAATCTTTTTGTGAACCAGAGCAAGGAATTTTATAAAGAACGCTTGCGAAAGGGTAAAGATTCGTATGATGAATTTGATCCGGAAACTTTTCTTAATATTTATAATAATCCATCTAAAAAACTGCTCAGGAAAGCCATTAACGTTTCAAAAAAATATTTTGATTATAACGGATTCAGAAAACTGATCAGCCTTTATAATGCTAACTCTTCAAAAGATATTTTTTATCTGAAGAACTTAATACTGCTGAAAATGGGTGAAGAAGTTTTCTATAAAAACGCTAAGTTGCTAAATAAAATTAATTAACAACTAAAGATTTTCATGATTACAATTTTTATTAAATCATTCAATCGCCCTTTTTACCTGGACAGATGTATTGCATCCGTAAAGAAATTTGTTTCGGGAACTTACCGAATAAAAATTCTGGATGATGGAACACCGGAAAAATACCTCGATAAAATCAGACAAAAATATCCTGATGCAGAGATTATTCTCTCAGACAATTATCAAAAGAAAATCAGAGCCATCAAAGAAAATCTGGATTCCGGAAAAAAAATCAATGGTTTTGAAATCCCTACAAAATTTTGGTATAACAACGTAAAAGCAGCTTCTGATTATATCATTATTACCGAAGATGATGTTGTTTACAAACCCTGTTGATGTTGATGAGCTGGCAAAACAATCTGAACATCACAACATTAATCTTATAAAGCTTGGCTGGCTGGGTAATGAATCTGACAGAGAAGACCTCATCATAAACCCAATTTCTGATAATCTGGAATCTGCAAAGCCAAAATCCCTGCTTTTTTTTCCGGGAAAGCTGATGGATGCATTTTTCTACAACCGGTATAAATTCTTTACTATGCTTTATAAATTAGGAAAGGTTGATAATTTTACTCAGAGAAAGTATTGGGCTCTCAATTCTATTCTGATGGGATTCTACAGAAAAGATTACTGGCTTCAGATATGGAAAGGAATGGATGGTAAAGTAGATGAA
>JAEXJU010000315.1 GCA_023448955.1 Bacteroidota bacterium | reverse complement strand
GTATCTGCCAGCCAATCCGGGATTGAAAATTCTATGGCTTTAGTAGGAACTGTTCCTTTTTTGAGTTTGGTAAGAATGTCAGAAATTTTTATTCCGTCGAATTCTTCAAATTTTTTGTAATGTGTTTTGCTCCATAAAAGGTAAGCGAGGATCAGTTTATAGATATTGTTAGGTTTCACACCTTCGCCCATATAATATTCCAGACGTTTTTTCCAACGGATAATATTATAAAAGATTTCGGAAACAACTTTTCTGTCTTCACTTCCCCATTTTTTATGAGATTTCAGCAGTCTTTCTATGACTTTGTCCGCATATTTTCTGTCTTCAAAAAAAGTTTCCTGAAGTGAATCGTGAATCCCGATAAGGAGATTTCTGTGAATTAATTCCATTAATTTAATTAAATTTTAACTGATAAAAAACTTCCAATTTTTGAATTTGATATTTTTTTGAAAGCAATTTTATCGATTCTGCAAAGTTACTGAATTTAATTATACTTCTCACTCTAATTCTTGCCTTATGAAAAGTGGTTTGGATTTGGTAAATAATAATTTTGTGTTAAATTTTTCAAAATTGTTTAATTTTATTGTTTAACAATTTTGTCAAAAATAAAATTCGATATAAATTTGCACAAAATTGTTTAACAAAAATGTCAAACTTATCAAAAAAGGATCACACTCAAGAGCTCATAAAGGAAACAACTAAAAATCTTTTCTTTGTTCAGGGCCGTTTTGCAGCTACCACTCAGGAGATTGCAGATGAGGCTGGTGTAAACAGAACCTTGATAAATTACTATTTCAGGTCTAGGGATAACCTTATACAAATTGTCTTTGATGAAGCTCATAAAGTAGAAAAAGAAAAATCCGAAGTGATTATGAGATCTGATCTGAACTTTAAAGAAAAGATTTCAAAATTCATTGAAGAAAGTCTTCAGACCAGTTTGAAGTATCCTTATCTCGAGACTTACATCGTTTCACAGATCAACAACGGAAGCTGCCGTAAACGAGATGTAGAAGAGACTGATCTGAAAAAACTCTACAGAGATATTGAAAAAGAAATGGATTCGGGAAATATTGAAAAAATGGAACCAATGCAGTTTCTGCTTAATATGATCTCTTTATTGGTTTTTCCTAGTGCAGTAAGACCATTGATTATGGAAAATATGATGATCAATGATAAAGATTTCGACAGGTTGATCGCAGACAGAAAAGATATTATTCTGAGAATGCTTTTCAAAAATTAAATATAATGTAAAGTATTTTCTTTTGAAATTCGTTCATTAAAACGATAGAAAAAAATTAAAAATAAACTTATAATAAATTATGAATAGAAAACGTATAACTGCAAGCAGACTAAGCAAAGGTCTGTCGGTAGCGCTTATGATTTTCGGCTTTTCTTCAGTTTTTTCGCAGCAGACTGTGACTTTGAAGCAAGCAATTGAGTATGCCTTGCAAAACAAAACGGATGCTCAGAAAGCTAAACTGGAGGTTAATAATGCAGATTACAAAATTGCAGAAGCCAAAGCCGGCGCTCTTCCAAAAATCAATGGAACAGCAAATTTGAATTATAATCCTATTTTGCAAAAAAGTGCTTTGCCAGGTGATATTTTTGGTGCTCCTGGAACAATTGTTATGGTTCCTTTTGGACAGAAATGGATTGCTGGCGCAGGTGTTCAGTTGCAACAGGCCTTGTTTAATCAGCAGGTTTTTATCGGACTAAAAGCTGCAAAATCTACCAAGGAGTTTTATCAGCTGAATGCAGATCTCACAGATGAGCAGATCATAGAAAGGGTTTCCAACGCTTATTTCCAGGTTTTTACTGTGGAACAAAACCAGCAAACTTTGGAAAGTAGTTACACTAGTACAGAAAAAGTGAGAAATGTTATCAAAAGCCTTTTCGATAATGGTCTGGCAAAGAAAATTGATCTGGACAGAACTAATGTGAATCTTACCAATATCGAAACTAATATAAAACAGACCAAAAACGGAGTGGCTCAGGCAAAAAATGCACTTAAGTTTTATATGGGAATGCCGATTGAGAAAGATATCCAACTGGTAAAGGAAGATATGGAAATCACACCGCATCTTCTGGAAAATACACTTAGTTCTGATAATAGAACCGAAGTCAAAGTTTTACTTAAAAATAAAGAGCTTTTGGAGTATAATAAAAAAGCAACTGAAGCCGCTTATTATCCTACGGTTAATCTTACAGCAAATTACAACTGGCAGGGAATGGGCTCAAAGTTTCCTCTCACAAATGGTAAATCTAACGGTGTGTATTGGTCGGATTATTCAGCAATTGGTTTAGGTATTAATATCCCGATTTTCAACGGATTTGCTACCAAATCAAAAGTTCAGCAGGCTCAGATCGAATTGGATAAAGTAAACCTGGACATTCAGGAAACTAAGCTAAGTCTGGATCTGGCTTATCAGAATGCAAAGTCACAAATAGAAAACAGCCTTTCTACTTTAGAAAATCAAAAGGCTAATGTCGCTCTCGCTGAAGATGTTCTTGCCAATACAAGAAGCAACTATCAATACGGGCTGGCAACACTGACAGATTTGCTTGATGCCGAAAACTCCTTAGTTCAGGCGAAGAATAATTATACCAATGCCATTCTGGATTATAAAATTGCTGAAGTTCAGTATTACAAATCAAAAGGCGAACTTAAAACTTATTTAAAATAAACTACGAAAATAAATATTCCAAATGAAAAAAACTTTAATATATATCATCGTTGCAGCAGTTTTGGTTGGTCTGGCTGCTTACAAAATTATTGATAACAAGAAAAAGCAGGAAGCTGAGGTAAAAGAAGTAGCCAAGCAGGTTGATAAAATCAATGTGAATGTGGTAACGGTTTCCAGACAAGATATTGATACGGATTATTCGGCAAACGGAACATTCATCCCGAAGCAGGAATCTAATCAATCGGCTGATATTGCGGGAAGAGTGGTTAATGTTTATGTAAAAGAAGGCTCAAGAGTAGCAGCAGGTCAGGTTTTGGCAACCATCAAAAGAGATGCGATAGAAGTAGATGTGACCCAGGCTCAGAATAATTTGCAGAATGCCATTATTGATAACCAGCGCTACGAAAATGCGTACAAAACAGGAGGTGTAACCAAACAGCAGCTGGATAACTCAAGACTTCAGCTTAAAAATGCACAGTCAGCAGTAAGAGCCCAGGGAGTAAGAGTCAATGATACAAGCGTGAGAGCGGGAATCAGCGGGATGATAAACAAAAAAATGGTGGAGCCGGGAATGGTGGTTTCAACCGGAACAGCGCTGTTTGAAATCGTTAATATCAATTCTTTGAAACTGTCTGTTCTTGTAGATGAAAGCCAGGTTGGCAGAATCCAGATCGGGCAGGAAGTTGATATCAATGTTAATGTTTTGCCTGATGAAAAATTCACGGGAAGAATAACATTTATTGCACCGAAAAGTGATGCTTCTCTTAATTTCCCTGTGGAAATCGAAGTTCAGAACCGAGGAAACCTGAAAGCCGGTATGTATGCAACGGCGCTTTTCAAAACCAATCACGGTGCAGAAACCCAGAATATGCTGACGGTTCCGGCAGAAGCTTTTGTAAACGGTGTAAGCTCAGGTCAGTTGTTCGTTGTATATAACGGAACTGCGAAATTAATCAAAGTGACCACCGGAAAAGTTTATGGTGATAAAGTTCAGATCCTAAGCGGACTGAATGGCGGCGAGC
>JAEXJU010000312.1 GCA_023448955.1 Bacteroidota bacterium | reverse complement strand
CGCCAATCGAGGACAGTATTAATGAGCATCCTGCTGTGGCAGAATCTGCTATTGTAGGCTATCCGCACGATGTGAAAGGCAACGCTTTGTACGGTTTCGTGATCCTGAAAGAATCTGGGGAGGAAAGAAACCGGGAGAACCTGGCGAAGGAAATCAACCAGCTGATCTCCGAACAGATCGGACCGATTGCCAAGCTGGACAAGATCCAGTTCGTGTCCGGGTTGCCGAAGACCAGATCCGGGAAGATTATGCGCCGCATCCTGAGAAAGATTGCAGAAGGTGACTTCTCTAACTTTGGCGACACTTCTACCCTGCTGAATCCTGAGATTGTGGATGAGATCAAGAATGAGAGGGTTTGATTTGAGTTGGAGAGTTGGAGGGTTGGAGAGTTGGAGAGTTGGAGAGTTGGAGAGTTGGAGAGTTTGAGGATTTCAATTAATTTTCTTTGCCCCGACTCTAAACGCAGGAAAATCAATTTTACATACGATAAAAGCCATCCTTTTTGGGATGGCTTTTGTCATTTTGTCTTGTTATTTTTGGAGGCTATCGCTGTACACTCGCTGTACACTTTCCGTACTCTCTCTGTTGTTTTTCTCTTTTAGAGCGTTTGATTCATTTCTGTCACATTGGCAGGATTATCTGTGGCTTTGATTGTAATTTTATCCCCTGATAAATCTTTATTGTTGACAGTTGCAGTGTAAACCCACTCAAAGCCGGAATCTACTGCCGAACCTTCTTCTACCAGGCTACCATCGGCATTTTCAATTTTTACGGTTACTGCTTTCACGGCAAAATCATCTAAAACAATGATTTTTATGACATCTCCGATCTAACCTGTGTAACCTGACAGATCCAGAGTCTCTATATCCGGTGCATTGAGCAAGTCTGCAACCGCTACGTTGTAGGTACTCATCCCTTTGGAAGTATCTGAGGCTGCTGCATACAATTCTTTTTGAACAGGGTCATTAATAACTGATTTCGCATACAAAGTTGCCTTTTGAAACTTTCGCTTGTGTTCTTTTTGATTCTCCGTGTCTTCTTTTGTTTTCTTTCTTGGTACTTTTGATACAAAGGTTTTGCCGTTTCTCTGACTGAAGACGATGAGGTCTCCTACTTTGCCGCTAAGGCCGTGTGTGATGATGTTGTTTTTACTCTCTGCCATCGTTTGTAGTTTAAATAGGTTAATAATTTAATGAAATGTGAAAATAAATATTTTTTACATACAAAACGAAATTTTGATTAATTTATTTTTAAAAAATATATTATGTTAAATTGAATTATATCTTATATTTCATTTTATGATGAATATTATGTTAAATACAATAATTAATTCCTTGATTATGAGATATTTTGTATTTTTGGTTTTAAACTAATCTATTGAAGACCCAATGACGAAATTCCTATTTACTCTATTATTCTTAATTTTTTCTTTTAGCTATTCACAAGAATGGAAACTTATTTTAAAAGAATCAAACAAAAATTACTATTACAAGACAAATGATCAAACAACAGCTTGGATAAAAATAGTTTCAAACAAAATTGAATATTATGAATCGAAAGTTTTGAAATCAGTTGATGGTTACAAATTAATGTTGTACAAATTTCAATGCGATTCTAATAAAGTTGGGGTAAAGGAAATTATTGTTTATTCTAAAAAAGGAAAACTGATTAGGAAGATTACTAAAAAAGATGAGTTGGTAGATATGCAACAGGTACCAAAAACAAGCCTTGCAGAAAGATTTTTTAAAATTTTTTGTAATAAAAAAAATTAAATAGTCCCGGATTGCAAATCCGCGACATCGGGTGATATTTTGTATTTTTGATTTGAACTAACAACTATTTATATCAAATTAATCTAACTTCATGGCCATTGTATTCATACTATTTTTAGGATTAGCTTTTTGGTTGTTCAAACAATGGATGTTCCAAACACAACGCAAAAACCGCAGGGATTACTACCGAAATGTTTATCTCAAATCTGAAGCCTGGCAGCGAAAACGATATGTTGTTCTTAAAAGGGATAATTGGCTTTGTGTATATTGTGGTGCAAAAGCTACACAAGTTCATCATCTCAGATATGCAAAATATAACATTGGAAAAGAGCCTATAGATTGGTTGGTTTCTGTTTGTAAATCTTGCCACGATGACTTGCATTGATAATTACAGATTACAAATCCGCAACATCGGGATATCACGGAATGTAAATCCTCGGCATAGGACATTTACAATCAAACAATATAAAAAAACATCAATTTAGCCAATTTTCGTATATTAAAGAAGTAGTCGTCTGTTTAACGAATAAAAAAAATACAAAACCGAAAAAAGCAACACTTAATGATAATCAAATTAAATAATTTTACGCATAAATCTTTTGTTGGCTACACAAATCCCAAAGACTTACATTTTCGTGCCAAAAACATTTTATTTGGTTACAATGGAAAAGGAAAAAGTTCTATGGCTATTGGTATTAAAGATGAATTTCTAAAAGACACAACCAAAAAGCCTGGGAATCTTAGAATTTTCGATAGAGATTACATTTCAAATTCATTATTACTTGAAAATTCTGAGGGTAAGATTAAAGGCGTTGAAGCAAGTTTTGGTAAAGGTGGCGTTGCTATAGAAAACAAGATTAAAGAACTTGAAAAGCTAATTATCAAAGAAGATGAAATTGGAAAACTTGACACAGGTATCGTCAAATTACGCAAAGAAATTAGAACTGAAATAGACAAAATTCACGATAGACGAAAAGGCGAAGCCAATATTCAAAAAAAATCCAACGGTGAATCTGTTGAGCGAGTAATTGAACTTTACAAAAAGGATTTTCAGGATGCTAAAAAAATAGAAGTTGATGACGAAAAACTGATAAAGATTAATGGCGATAATGCAATTGAGAAACAAATCGCACAAAACGAAAATCTGAGACCATTAAACCTATCTAAAATTCAAACTAATATAATTAATGAAGTAAAAGTAATATTCAAAGAAAAGTTTGGAGAAGATATTTCAATCCCGGAATTTGAAGTTGTTCAATGGATTGAATCAGGTTTGAAACTTCACAAAGAGGGTGATAATTGCAAGTTCTGCGAAGGCAAGTTAGATTTTTCAGATGTAAAATCGAAAATTGCTCAATACAAAGAAAACAAAAGACATAAGGCAACTGAAAAGCTAAAGCAATTCAGAGAACAGCTTCAAAGTCTTTTAGAGAGTATCAAAGCTATTGAGAAAGAATCTAAAATTTACACCACCAACATTGGCACTGAGATAGAGCAATATTTTACAGCAATTTCTGCAAAGAAAAACACTATTGAAACTCTTATAATTTCGTGTCAATCGAAAATTGATAACATAGAAGTTCAAGAAAATTTCGACTTTGAACTTTTAGCAGAAACTGTGAAAGAGCTTGATGAATCAATATCTACTATCTCTAAAACCAAAAACGAACAATTATTAGAGTTAAGAAAGAAACAAAACAACCTGACCACTTTAGTAAAAGGTGCAATTGGCTTGGAAATACTAAATTCAGTAACAATAAAAGACAAGCAAAAGGAGATAAAGGACAAGGAAATTGACCTTGAAGAAAAGAGAGAGAATAACGAGAAAAAACAGCAAGAAATTCAAGATTTAAGGCAACAAAAAAGTTTAACTAAAGATTTTGCTGATTTTGTTTCTCAAATTTTGAATGACATAAATATTTCATTAAAGGTTGAACTTGATACTGACAACAAAAATTACATAATCAAAAGCACCAGTGAAAACGCTACTCTTACAATTAAGGATATTAGCGAAGGAGAAAAAAACCTTTTAGCCTTGTTGTTTTTCTATTATGAACTTTTTGCAGACAATAAACAACAGATTGTAAAACCTGAAATTGAACTTATTATAATTGACGACCCAATTTCAAGTATGGATGATTCAAATAAGTATTACATTTTGGAACTTATGAAAACCCTTTTGGAACTTCCAAATCGACAAATCTTTGTTTTGACCCATTCTTGGGATGACTATTGTAATTTATCTTATGGCAAAGAAATTAATACAGATTTTGCAACTTTTGAGTTAAGAAAGAAAAATGGTGTGAGTGAATTGGCAAAGTTGTCTAGTAAAGAAAAACCATACAAATACTTATTTAAGGAAATCTTTGCTTTTTCTCAGAAAAGTGAAGAAGAATTAAAAACAGAATGTCAAATATATCATTATCCAAACGTAATGAGAAGAATTTTTGAGGAATGGTATGGATTTAAAGTTGGTAGAGATTTAAACTTCACTAGCAATCTTCAAAAGCAAGTAGAAAGTCATTTCGCTATTACAAGCAATAATGAGAAAACCAAACTGGGCTTACTAATAAAGGTTTGCAATATTTTATCTCATTCAATAAATGGTTCGATGAATCCTCAAGAAATTCACCAATCAGCGAAATATTTGATGCGTCTTATTAAAGACAAAGACAAACTGCATTTTGACAATATGAAACAATAATTTATAACAAAAAACTTTATTCCAGAAGAAGTTCTACAAATATACAGGGCTATGATAAATACAATAGCAGTTTTCATTTTTGATATCATTAAATAATTACTTTTTTAATTATTTCGACAAACCAAAATAATGTCCCCTTACTGTCACAAACTTTACTCTCATTGACAACTAAGTACAACTAGCATCTCATAAGCTATAGAATACAGAACCGCTCCCACCAGAGCGGTTTTTCTTATTTTAGATATCACAAGTTTATGCTATCTTTGGCTATCACAACAAAAAGCTATAACCTATGGACAACAAAAAAGCTCCTGTTTTTACGCTCATTATTATTGTTATCATCGTCGGTGTAGCGCTGTATAAGCAAATCAACTTTGCGACAATGACGGTGGAGAAGCCCTGGCTATCGGTACTGTATGCACTTACTCTGGTGTTTGCACTGTTTTCCCTGATCCGTCATTACAATAATAAACCTGGCGCGTAACGGCTAACCGCGGGAAAGCGCGCGTGAGGGATAGCAGCGGAAAATCCTTTCTGCGCCGGCCACAGGCCGGCGCAGAAAGATTGCAGCGTATAGCCCGGCCGTTTGTATTTTTTGCCCGGGAAAAGCAAAGGCAAAAATGCAAAGGGACAC
>JAEXJU010000043.1 GCA_023448955.1 Bacteroidota bacterium | reverse complement strand
ATATTTTGGTTTAAAATCTTGTATTTTCTGACTCTGATAAATCAATTGATTATTTTTTTTCTAACTTTTTCAATAGATTTTTTCATATCCAGATTGAATTGCTCTTTTTCCAGTCTCACGGGTGATGCCTGGCGCACCTCGCAATCCCGTATGCTGCAGCTTTCACACGTTACACCAACTTCAATCGTTCTAAGTTGCGGTGATGTTGCAAAGCTGATTTTTTTTAAAGTCTGATTATTCAGTAGAATTCCTAAGCAATAACTTCTGTTGCTGCCGTCTGAAAAAGGATTTTTCTGCGATGTGGAAATCACAAGATAACTCACGCCCTGATCCTTATAATGAGAGATCTGCGCATCTGTCAGCGTTTCATTTTCCTTTAAATGATGCAGGTTTTTGACGGCAATCCAGCGTCTGCAATAATGTTCGTTGGTATTATTGGAATGAGGGGCCTGTTGGTGGTTCAGGTGAAGTTCCTTCAGGATCTGGATTTTATCCGAATTGTCTTTTTTAACAAAACAAAGGTAAAAAAGATCTTTGATGCCGAATTCCGAGGAAAGTACATTGGTGAGTCTGTAATAAAATGTTTCCGGCGAATCCGTAAAATGTTTGATGAGGGAATCAAAGTTTTGAGGATTCCATTCTTTTTGGTCAAAAAAATCTCCGGTTTTTTCAATAAGTTCCGTTTTCGATATAAGTAAACATCCTGCAAAATAAGATGCGTAAAAATTATTAAGGATCTCTTCGAAACTACTGAAATCAAGCCAGGAATAAGTGTTTGGTCGTGCTGCTAATTTCAGGTAATTAAACCCGATTTCCTTTGCAAGGATAAAAACTTTTTGATTGTTATCAAGCCTATTGTTCAGTAAAAGCAATTTTTTCTCCGGGATATAAAGGGATCGCAGTTTATTCAATGCATAATCTTCGGAAAAGTCTTTTGAATTAATCGTGTAACCAAATGTTTCTTTCAGCAATTGTTCCAGTATCTCACTTTTTAGATCCTTACTGAGTTTTAATTGATTTTCCTTAGCAAATTCTGCAGCCTTTTCCTCTATTTCAGGAAAATGATTGTCATAAAGTTCCTGGAAAGAGCGCATAACGGCGAAATAAAACCGTTCTTTTCCTAAGTTATAATTCTGAGAGATCTCGATGAGTGCATTGATAAAAGCGGTTACTTTTTTAGGCGCTTCGCCGATGATGCTGATAAGGTTGCTTTTGTTGATCCCAAAAAGATCAAGTGGAATTTCTTTAAAAAAATCGGACTGAAGAACATCATTTATCGGGATAAGGCTTTTGTCCAGTTTGGTGGAAACCAGCTCGTCAAAAGTACATTGTAACGCCTCCGAAAGCTGTATGATCTTATCGTGTTTTGGGTATTTTTTGCCGTTTTCTATCTCGTTAAGATAAGATTTGGATAGTCCTGTTTTGCTTGCAAGATCCTGCAAAGACCAGTTTTTCTTCTGTCTCTGCTGTTTGAGTTTCAGCCCAAAAACCACCCGTATATAGCTGCTTTCTGCAATCATAAAATCAAAGATAGATATTAAAGCGATTATTCGCATAATAAAATTTTATAATTATTTAGCGAACGTTCGCTATTTGTGAAAATCTTTTTTATATATTTGTCAAACCAAATCACAAAATATTTTTAGTTATGAAGACTATTAGCCGGCTTAATATTGTTTCTGATGATAAGTTTGAAAAAGTTTTTACAGATGATCTGATAGATTTTTTAGCAAAACTTCATAAAAATTTTAATCATACAAGAATCGAACTGCTGGAAGAAAGAAAAAGAACCCAATTGAAATTTGATTCAGGAGAGCTGCCGTCTTTCCCATCTGAAACCATTCATATCCGAAATGCAGATTGGGTCTGTGCAGAAATGCCGGAAGATTTGCTGGACAGAAGAGTAGAGATTACAGGTCCGGTGGATAGAAAAATGATCATCAATGCGCTGAATTCCGGAGCGAATACTTTTATGGCAGATTTTGAAGATAGTAATTCTCCAACCTGGGAAAATTGTATTTGCGGACAAATTAATCTCACGGATGCCATTAATAAAACCATTGATTTTACTAATGAACAGGGCAAAACTTATCAGCTGAATGAAAAAACGGCAGTGCTCCTTGTTCGTCCTAGAGGTTTGCATCTCTCTGAAAAAAATATAGAAATTGAAGGAGAACTTGCTTCAGGTTCTTTGATTGATTTTGGAATATACTTTTTCCGAAATGCTAAACAACTGATTACAAATGGAAGCGGCCCGTATTTTTACCTGCCAAAACTGGAGCATTATAAAGAAGCGCGCTGGTGGAATGATGTTTTTGTGTTTTCTCAGAATTATCTGGACATTCCTCAGGGAACTATCAAAGCGACAGTTCTCATAGAAACAATCACGGCTTCTTTCCAGTTGGATGAAATCCTTTTCGAGCTGAAAAACCATAGTTCCGGGTTGAATTGCGGACGCTGGGATTATATTTTTTCCTACATCAAAAAATTCAGAAATAATGCTCATTTTCTCGTTCCGGACAGAGATCAGGTTACAATGGCTTCGCCTTTTATGGAGGCTTATGGGAAAAGAGTTATCAAGATCTGTCACAAAAGAAATGTTCACGCAATGGGCGGAATGGCAGCTCAGATTCCTGTTAGAAATGATGACGATGCCAATGAAGCTGCTTTTGAAAAAGTGAGGAATGACAAGGAGCGCGAAGTGAGGAACGGCCACGATGGAACCTGGGTGGCGCATCCTGCGCTGGTGCCTGTTGCAAAAGAAGTTTTTGATCATTATATGACTGGAAAAAATCAAATTGATAAAAAGGTCGATTATAAAATCAAAGAATCGGAATTACTCGAAGTTCCTGCCGGAACGATTACAGAAAACGGCGTCAGGAAAAACATCAATGTTGGTATTCTTTATATTGAATCCTGGTTGATGGGAACCGGTGCTGCTGCGCTTTACAACCTTATGGAAGATGCAGCTACTGCTGAGATTTCCAGGACGCAAATATGGCAATGGCTGAAGCACGAAGCTGTTCTGGATGATGAAAGGATACTGACGAGAGAACTGGTCTTGCAATGGGAAAAAGAAGAACTTTCCAGAATCCGGAAATATGTCGGAAGTGAACGTTTTGACAATGGAAAATTTAACCTTGCAAAAGAACTTTTTAATGAACTGATTTTCTGTGACAGATTCGAGGAATTTCTCACTCTGAAAGCTTATCCGTTTATTTAATTGTAATAAGAGTAAAAAGTAAAAAGTAAAATGTAAGAAGTTAAATGTAAGAGGTGATAAGTAAAAGAGATTCTTACATTTTACTTTGAACATCATATCAAAGAATCACACCAAATCACAAAATATTATGCAAACAAAACAAGAACAAATTCAGGCTTTGGAAAAAGACTGGATCACAAATCCGAGATGGATCGGTATTACAAGACCTTACACAGCAGAAGATGTGCTGAAACTGAGAGGCTCTTACAAATTAGATTACACAATCGCGAATGAAATGTCTCAAAAACTTTGGGATAAACTCAATAATCAAGATTGGGTTGCCGGACTTGGCGCTCTGACAGGAAACCAGGCTGTGCAGGAAGTGGATGCAGGACTGGAAGCAATCTATCTTTCCGGCTGGCAGGTAGCAGCAGATGCGAATCTTTCCGGCGAAATGTATCCAGACCAGTCACTTTATCCGGCAAATTCGGTTCCGTCTGTGGTTAAGAAAATTAATAATGCTTTGCTGAGAGCAGATCAGATTCAATCTGTCAGCGGAAATGGTGATAAAGAATATCTCGTTCCGATTGTTGCAGATGCAGAGGCTGGTTTCGGAGGCAACCTGAATGCTTTTGAACTGATGAAGCAAATGATTGAAGCAGGTGCTGCCGGCGTCCATTTCGAAGATCAGTTGTCATCTGCTAAAAAATGCGGACATCTTGGCGGTAAAGTTTTGGTTCCGACACAGGAGGCGATAAATAAACTGATTGCTGCAAGACTGGCTGCTGATGTATGCGGTGTTCCGAGCATTATTGTTGCAAGAACGGATGCTGATGCAGCAGATCTTTTGACTTCTGATATTGATGACAGAGATAAAAAATTCGTGACCGGTGAGAGAACTTCGGAAGGGTTTTATGTGGTGAAAAATGGAGTAGAGCAGGGCATCGACAGAGGTTTATCCTACGCACCCTATGCAGACCTGATCTGGATGGAGACGTCTAATCCTGATCTGGAATATGCCAGACAATTCGCTGAGGGTATTCACGCTAAGTTTCCCGGAAAAATGTTAGCATATAATTGTTCACCTTCTTTCAATTGGGCGGCAAAATTATCTGTTGAGGAAATGGAAAATTTCCGTGAGGAACTGGCAAAAATGGGCTATAAATTCCAGTTTATAACACTGGCAGGTTTCCACGCTCTGAATACGGCAATGTTCGAATTGGCATTAGCTTACAAAGAACGAGGAATGGCAGGTTATTCCGAATTGCAGGAAAGAGAATTTGAACTGCAGAAAAAAGGTTTCCGTGCTGTAAAACACCAGTCGTTTGTAGGAACAGGTTATTTTGATGAAGTACAAACGATTGTTACCAACGGAAAATCAGCAACAGTTGCGATGAAAGATTCTACCGAAACAGCACAATTCCACTAGGCTCATAATCCATATTATAATTGTTGAGTTTTGAAATTAGGTCAACAAAAAACCCTGGCTTCTTAAGAAATCAGGGTTTTGAATTTTATTATGGAATGATTAATATAAAATTTTATAATACTCATCCGCCATTCTGTCGCTTCCGAATTGGATCTTCACATCATCCATTGCTGTCTGGACTATTTTTCTCCATTGATTAGGATTTTCGTAGTAAGCCGGGATGATTTGGTTTTCCAGAACTTCGTAAAGATTTTTCAGGTCGAAGTTGTCTTGCTCAATTTGTGGCCAGTTATGATAATCAGCTTTTGGCACTACAAAAGAATTTTCGCCATGTTTTGCAAATTCAGGAATCCATCCGTCATCTGTAGAAAGATTGACTGAGCCATTCATCGCAGCTGTCATTCCACTGGTTCCGGAAGCTTCTCTCGGAACTCTCGGGTTATTTAGCCAGATATCAGAACCTTGTTTCAAAGACTTACTCAATGATAATTCATAGCCTGTAAGAACCGCCATATTTTTGTGATTCTTGCTTTCTTCTACAAGATTATTGAATGTGGAAATTGCGCCATAATCCATTGGGTAAGGTTTTCCTGCCCAGATGATCTGCACCGGATGCTTCGCGTTTTCCAGCATTTTTCTGAAACGCTCTTTATCTGCCAATAAAAGATCGGCTCTTTTGTATCCTGCAAATCTTCTAGCCCAAACAATAGTAAGTACATTTGGATCAAATAATTTTCCTGTCTGATCCGCAACTATCTTGAACATTCTTTTCTTGAGATGTCTTTTGCGGTAATCGAAAAGCGCATCATCGCTTTCATCTTTTGCGTCGTATAGAGGTTTGTCTGCCCAATATTTGAATTCCTGAGCATTGGTTATAGATTTAATTTCGCAGATTCCCGGATATTTGTTCCACATATCTCTGGAAACCACGCCGTGTAACTGTGAAACGGCATTGGAAATTCTTGACATTCTTAGCGCACAAAGTGAGTGGTTGAATCTGTCGTCATCCACACCTTCGATTTTTTTAACCTCGTCTATGCTCAGTCCGCAGAAGTAGGACATATCGTGGCAAAGGTACAAGTTGTGCTTCTCGTTTCCTGCTTCTTCCGGTGTGTGGGTTGTAAAAACCAGTTTTTCTTTTACTTTGGAGAGATCTCCGCCATATTTTCTTAAAAGATAAAAAGCTGCCGGAAGTCCGTGTGCTTCATTCAGGTGATACACGTCTCTTTCCAGATTCATCTCATCCAGAAGTTTTGCACCGCCTTTTCCAAGAAGAATGTACTGAGCTAATTTTGTAGATTCATTAGCATCATATAATTTATGACAGATTGTTTTAGAAATATGATCGTTTTCCGGCACATCTGTACTCAGGAAAAACATAGGACATGTTTTGAAGGTTTCCGGATTCAGGTACCATACTTTTACCCAAACCGGTGCATTGTGGATCTCGATCTGGAATTTTATGCCTGTATCTTCTAGGAAACTGTACATTTTTTTAGTCCAGATGGGATTAAGTGTCTGATCCTGATTTCTGGCCTGGTCATAGTAGCCGTATTTCCATAAAATCCCGATTCCTACAAAATCCTGTTTTAGATTATATGCGCTTTTCATGTGTGATCCTGCCAGGAAGCCCAGTCCGCCGCTGTAAATTTTCAGAGCCTGGTCTATTGCAAACTCCATAGAGAAATAAGCTGTTCTCTTAGAATAGTTTGGATTGATGCTGTAAGGCATCTTAAAATTTTTAAAATCCATAGTTCATATATATTTTTAAGGTCTTCTATAAGCCTGCAAATATAATAATTAGTTTTTGTTGATGATAAATCATGAGTCATAACAGGAAATCTTTTAAGATTTTTTCATGATTTTTTTTTGAATTTGGGATTATATTTTCCTAGTTATATTATTTTATGAACTAATGGTTGTGTTAAATTTCATTCATATAATTATTTTGTAATCAATTAATTACTAAATTAGTTGAGGTTTAATATCAAATATTTAGGCTATGATTTTTTGTGAAGATCTTCGGAAAAATCTGGAAATATGTGTTGCGTCAAAGAATTTTGGTGCAGAGAATCTGGTCAAATGGTATCATACCATCGGAAATGCTAATCTTAACGAACGTGAAGAATATCAGAAAAAAACTGAGTTATTACTTCTGAACACTTTTTTTAGTCATTTTCCCGAAATGGAAATAGAAAATCTCACCAGCGAAAGTCCGGATTTTATTATTAATTATAAAGGAAAACGTATTGGGATAGAAGTTTCGGAGATTATCAATCATTTTGAACTGAAGAAAAAGGAAAGTTATATTAACACAATATTTCGTAATGTTGAACAGGAGCTTAATCAATACAAAAGTTTGTTTGGTATTTATTATCTGGATATCGATTATCAAAATCCTGAAATATTCTGCCAGCAGGAAAAACTTACCAAAGAGATTTTATCTGCCATTACGAATAATAAAAAAACAGGATTTGTAAAAAATATAAGAAGAACGCCCTCTCCAAAAGGCGTTTTTTTGTTTCTGGAATACAGCTTGTCACTTTTTGATGAGCTTGACTCAGAGAAGATTCTGGATGTTATAAAGAAGAAGAATTCTAAATATCCGTTATATTACGGTAAAACTGAAGAATGCTGGCTGGTTCTGGTTTCTAATATGTATAATATGTCTTCCAGATACAGCTATATTCATCAGAAAGAAAAGCTGAAAGATGTGAAAAGTCCCTTCAGAAGGATTCTGCATATCGAGAACCTTAGCAGGCAAATGATATTAATTAAGTGATTGATTAATATTATGTTAAATTTTATTGAATTGTTTCTGAGATTGTAAATAAAATTTATATTTGTCTTGATTATAGCACAAATTAAAAATGAAAAATTATTTATTTTCTATCCGTAGAATTGTCTTCGGTTTTTTCTTACTGTTTATTGTTTTTTTTGTTAGAGGACAGATAAGTATAACAACTTTACCATACAGTCCTGCCGTTACAAATTTTGATACATACAATCCGACTAACGCAACGACTGCTGCATCTAGTTTACCTTCCGGATGGAGTTTAATTATTCCAGCAAGTCCAGCCTACAACGGGAAAGGGACGGGTACAGCTAATTCAAACGGATTTTGGGGATTTGATCCAGGTGGAACAGTAGGTACGGAATCTTCTCTCGGAACAATTTGTGGTGGAAAAATTTATGGTTACTCTGTTGGTTTTACAAATAATACAGGCGCTACAATAACTTCTTTAACTTTTTCTTGGAATTATGAACAATGGCGTTTTGTTAACGGTGCTGGCTGGAATTGTACAGGTACAGGTCAGTTAGCAAGTAATGCGACTTTAAATTCAAAAGATTTTACAGCATCAAGTTCAGGAACTAATGGTTCTGTAGCTACAACAGCTGTAAGTACTTTTACTTTAACAGGTCTTTCAATAGCAGATGGACAATCTTTCGGAATAAAATGGGAAGCTGTCGATGCTGCTGGTGCTGACAGTGGGATTTCAATAGATGATTTTTCAATATCAGCTACTGCAACAGCATCTTCTTATTCAGGTGTGACCGCAGGTTTAGGAACAGAGCCAGCAACTCTTTCTTCTCTTATCAATACACAAGCTGCATCATCATTAAATTTCGATTTCTCAGTGACCGATGATGCAAATACAGCAAATGGAAACGACAGTCTACCGACCTTGATAAGTCAGATTGTAATCGCTCAAGGTGCTGGGAATGATATTGCAGACTGGACTCAGGCTATCGCTGGTGCAGAATTGTCTGATGGCGCAAACTCAATCACAGGAACTGTAAATGCTACCAATATTACTTTCAGCGGCATTAATACGGCAAATTTAGGAAATGTATCGGATAATGGTACAAAAACATACATACTTAAAATTTGGTTGAAAACTGCATTGGGAGGAACGTTACCAACTACAGTTGATGGCCTGAATCTGGCTTTTAAAATCGATAGAAGTAATTTTACAACTGCTTCATCTGCAACTTCCACACAGTTTGACAGCGGAACAGGAACATCTGTAGAATCTGGTGCAAACAGTAATGAAATCACAGTTGTAGCCACAAAACTGAATTTTGTCCAACAGCCATCCAATACAGCGATTAATGTTTCAATGACGCCAGCTGTTACTGTGTCTGCGGATGACGTTAATGGAAATAGGGACAGAAACTTTACTTCGTCTGTATCAATAACATCTACAGGGACTCTTTCCGGAACGCCTGTTTCTTCTGCGGCATCATCGGGTTTAGCTACTTTTTCAACGTTGCAACACAGTGTTGTAGGAACGGGTTTGAAGTTAACGGCTGCAACATCTGGATTTACAAATGTGGACTCATCTACTTTCAATATCATAATTGCGACTGCTGCAACAGATTATTTCCGAACCAAACAAACTGGTTCTCCCGGAAACTGGGCAACAATAGGCAGTTGGGAATCATCATCAGATAATTCTAATTGGATAGATGCCACATCTGCACCTACTTCATCTGCTACATCGATTACTATTAGAACAGGACATACAATTACCGTTGCAGCTTCTGCAACTTCTAAAAATATTTCGGTAGATTCTGGTGGTTTTTTAACGGTTAATGCTTCATTTTCAATTTCAGGAACTAATACGGTTAATGGAACATGGAATCAATCTACTTCCACGACGGTTAGCAATTCAGGAACCCTTGTTTTTGCTGCGGGATCTGTTTATAAT
>JAEXJU010000012.1 GCA_023448955.1 Bacteroidota bacterium | reverse complement strand
TTGCTACACAGATAGTACTCCTACGGAGTGTTTTCTTTTATTTTTTTCAATCTTGTCAGGGTTTCAAACCCTGACAAGGTTTTTGTGTTGAATCTCTCGCAGCCCGACTTGAGCGGAAATCCTTTTTTTGCGTTGGAAAAAGCCTTGGCAAAAAAAGATTGGGAGCGGAAGGCGGAAAAGCTGCCATAAGTAAATATTAAATTGCTATTCGACGAAGTCAAAAGCTGCCCAAAAAAAACTTCCATTAACCGACAACCATCAACCAAAACTCCTCAATACTTCAACTTCTCGTGTTTGTCCCAAATTCCCCAATGTGCGCCGACTTCGCCTTCGGGACCGACTTTCCAACTTTCATCGAAGGAGGAAAAGTAGAAACAGTCGATTTCCTCGTCCATACACCACAATTGGGTGTTGATGAAGTAGTTCAAGGCGTTTTCTCTGGACGGAATAGCACCCTTCAAATCTTCGCCTTTACTTGGCCAACCGGTTTCGGAAATGATGACTGGTTTTCCGTTGGCTGCCTGTTTTGCCTGCTCATACATTTGTTTCATATAATTAAGCGAGTTTTCAGCAGGACAGCTTTCCCAAAACGGATAACAGTTTGCCAAAATAACGTCGCAAGCATCAGTGATTCTTGGCTTTATGGTGAATTCATAATAGGCATCTACGTAACCTACGGGAATTTCGGGGATTTCTTTTTTTACACGATTGATGAAATCCAACAACTCATCTTCGGACAAATCTTTGCGGTACATCACTTCATTTCCTACGGCTGCAATGTCTACAAAACCTTCTTTGGCAAGTTTTATCAATCCATTTACTTCTCTTTCGTTGATTTCGGGATCGTCGCCCAACCAAGCTCCGACTAAGGTTTTCATTCCGAATTCTTTGGCGATTTTCGGGATGTGCTCGTTGCCTTCGGTGCAGGAAAACGAGCGAACCCACGAAGTGTGCGGTTTTAGGATTTCCATTCTTCGGCGGACTTGTTCCTCGGAGATGATGTCGCCGGGTTTTTGTCCGTCTTCATACAAACTAAAACAAAAGCCGTGAACGCCGTTGTACAGAATTTCTCTGAACAAATCTTTTTTTTCGGTTTCGGTTTTTCCTTTGATGTAATTATCCTGATTTTGCTTGGGTAAGGATAAATACTGTTCTGCTCTGTATGACATTGTATTGGTAGTTTTTTAAAATTTGAAATTTTCATTGGCATCCCACAATCCCCACGAAGTTCCTGCCCAACCTTCATAATGAATTTTCCACGATTCGTCGAAAGAAGAGAAATAAAACAGGTTAATTTGTTCTTTTGATGCCCATTTTTGCGCTTCGATGTAGTATCTCATCAGATTTTCGGGAGAAGGTTTTGCGTTTTGTACTTCTTCGCCTTTACTTGGCCAACCGGTTTCTGCGATGATGATTTCTTTTCCGCCCGCAATTTTTTTGGTTTGATGATACATTTCCTGCAAATACATTCCCGCATTTTCTATCGAAGCGCCTTCCCAGAAAGGATAACAGTTGATGAGAATTTTATCGCTTGCAGCCACCAATTTCGGGTGATTGATGATTTCATAATACACATCAATATACGTTACAGGAACATTCAGCGTTTGATTTTTAACTTGTTGAATATATCCTAGTAAAGTTTCTTCGTTTTGGTCGCCACGGAAAAGGACTTCGTTTCCAACAGCGGCGATATCTATATTTCCTTCTTTTATTAATTGGATTAAAGACTGAATTTCCTGTTGATTTTCGGTTTCATCTTTGCCAATCCAAGCTCCCATTAACACTTTGAAGCCCATTTCTTTGGCGATTTTCGGGATATTTTCGTGTCCGTGGGTGGAAGAAAATACTCTGATCCATTGCGTATGAGGTTTCAACACTTCGAGGCGTTTACGGATTTGTTCTTCGGTGATGAAGTCTCCCGGAAATTGTTTTTCGGTAAAAACGCTGAAACAAATTCCACTCATTCCTGCTTTGAAAACAGTTGAAAATTCGGCTTTTATACTTTCAATATTGGCATAATCAAAGGTTGGGAAATAATATTGTGGGAATTTCTGTTGCAATTGCAGTCTGGAAAGTCCGGCAAGATTTATTCCTTCCAACACATTGTTTGCGCCGTATCCGGAAGGTTTTGGCGCTTTTCTTTTTTCTAATAAATCTCTTACTTCTCTTGCTTTTGCTTCATCTACATCATAATTTTTCATTACCCAAATAGCGCTCAATGTTCCAAGAATAGGAACTCCCACAAAGAAAACTCTTAACCAAAACATTGTTTCATCGGTTTGCGTAGAAGCATTGGATTTAAAAGCCACCAAGGAAAGAATCAAGCCACTTAATAATCCAGCAACAGCGGTTCCGAATTTTACCATCCACCAATAAATAGCGCCTAAACTTCCTTCTCTTCTTTTTCCTGTGTTGAGTTCATCAATATCGATCACATCCGAAGTCATCGACATCATTAAGGTAAATAAACTTCCAATTCCAAAGGAGAAAAACGGCAATGCAAAAAGGAAGAGATAAGGTTTACCCGGAACAAACAATACATACAATAAAATATATCCAACAACCGAAATCCCTTGAGAAAGTAAAAATGCTTTCTTTTTTCCCATCACTTTGGACATTCTCGCCACGATAGGAATGACTGCAACGGTCGTGATAATTGCACCTACACTTCCGAATAAAGTAGGCCATAATCCGAAACCATCTTCATTTCCTTTGAACAAGTAATATTTGATGATGAAGTAAGAAAATGCAGCTGTTGTTTGGAAAGCATTAAAAATTAAAAAAGTGGCAATACAAATTTTTCTGAAAGGCTTGATTTCTATCGAAGCTTTTAATCCTTCAACAATTTCGCCGAAACTTCCGAGGATTCCTTTCAAATCAATCGGACTGTAATTTTCATTGAGTGTAGATTTACTTGGAATAAAAAATGCCGGAATCGCCGCTAAAATGGCACAACCAATGGCAACATACACCGCCAAAGTTCTCACCGCAACATCACTGGATGGAAATAAGGACTGATCTCCCATAATTACCCAGAACCAAGGTGCAACCACCCAAGCCAACTGACCAATCAACTGAGAAGTCGCCATAATATTGGTGCGCTCGTGGAAATCATCGCTCATTTCGTAACCCATCGCTACGTAAGGAATACTGAAAATGGTGAGCCCAGAATAAAAAATGAGGGAGACAATTAAAAAATACCAAAAATTGTACGTGATGCCATTTTCAGCATACAATTGCCACATCATCGCAAACGAAATTCCTAAAATAATAGCTCCTGCTAAAACATATTGTCTTCTTCTGCCCCATTTCGATTTGGTGTTATCGCTTACATAACCCATAATCAAATCGAACAAAGCATCGTAAAACTTTGGAATAAAATACGTTAAGCCTAACAAAAATCCGCTAAAGCCGAGTTTTTCTACCAAAACCACGGTAAAAATCCCTAAAGCAGCGGGAAACATTTGGTTGGCTAACATTCCCAAACCAAAAGCTATTTTTTGACCGACAGGAACTTTATTTCCTGATTTTACGCTATATTCTGCCATTTTTATTGTGTTTTTTTAATTAAAAAGTTAAATGAACCGTTTGCAATGCTTTTGCACTGATGCGAACCGGAATTTTTTGATTTTCTAAGGAAATTTCAATATTTTTTGCCTGTTCCGATGGGTTGAAAACTACTACAGCAACCGAACCGTCGGGATTTTTAGCGGCTGTTACTTGCAATTCTTTATCAGGATTTTCAAAGCCAATTCTTACTGCTTCGGGACGAATAAATTTGCTGAAATGCGCCATCGTGTAGTATAAAGGCGTTACATACACTTCGTCTTTTTCGGGATCTACCAAAATCGGTGCGCCACACCAGTTTTTAAACCAGTTCGGACCGCCGTTTTTATCCAAAACCATATTC
>JAEXJU010000023.1 GCA_023448955.1 Bacteroidota bacterium | reverse complement strand
ATTTACAACGATGAAAAGGAAGCTTTTCTTATAGATCCCGGAAATTTGCCGGAAGCAGAAACCGAAACTTTAAATGATTTTATCAAATTAAATGAACTTAAAATCAAAAATATCTTATTGACGCACGCTCATATCGATCATATTATCGGTTTACAATGGGCTTATGATATGTTTAGTGTTCCTGTCCTGATTCACCCTGACGAAATGGAAATTCTTGACAGAGCGTCTTTCACCGCAAAGAACTATGGTTTTTTCTTTCCAGCTTTTAAAGGAGAACTTCAAAACATTAAAGAAGGGGAAACACTGACGTTAGGCTCCGAAACTATTGAAATCTATGATGTTCCGGGACATTCGCCGGGAAGCGTGGCTTTTTATAATCAAAATAATGGATTTGTGATTTCCGGTGATGCATTGTTTATGATGAGCATTGGCAGAACCGATCTTTACAAAGGGGATTATGACCAACTGATTTCCAGCATCAAAACTAAATTACTGACTTTACCAGATCATACAAAAGTCTACAGCGGACACGGAGAATCTACCACTATCGGTTTTGAGAAAGAGTATAATCCATTTTTGAAATAAAACTGACAATCAATGAAATACGCATTATTACTATTAACTTTCTTCTGTCTAAAAATTGCAGCTCAAACGATAAAAGATTGTTCAAGTTGCTCTACAAAAATCATTAAACAAGAGCAGTTAAAAGGATTAAGTATTGATGAGGTAAGGCTATTGATGAACGAATTATTTGCAAGAAACGGCTATCAGTTTGAAAATGGAAGATTCCAAAATTATTTTGAGTCTAAATCTTGGTACAAACCCAAAAATGATAATAATAGCATTGTGTTCAATGATATTGAGAAACAAAATATCAAGCTACTGCAAGAAGAGACTAAAGCGTTGAAAGCTGGACAAAACGAGTTAATCAGTCAGTTAAAATTTTTCAAAACGCTTGTCTTCTCGGATAGAACAAATGATTTGAAGTCAAAATTTGGATTTTCATACGAAAAGCAAACCGGAACAGATGAAATAAAATCATTAAAAGAAGTCTTGCAACGTATCAATATTGACGACATCAATTATTATAAAAATCAAGGACTTAATAGCGTGACTACTGACAACGGTTTCGTTAAAATCGTATATGAAATCACCATCGATGGCAATAAAGTCAATATCTTTTACAATTATATGAGTCATTCGAAAATCATAAAAGATTTTGACGAGTTTACAGATTATCATTCCGAAGATGAATATATGTAAAACTGGCAATTTGATTTTAAAAATGGCAAATTAACATTCATAAGGTTAGCAATCGCAGGATAGACCTAGTTAAAAAAACGCTTCCAGAATTGGAAGCGTTTCTATTTTTTTAATCCTGATGAACTTCTGATAAAATCGGTCCCGAGGAAACCAGTTCCAGAGCTTCTTCATTATCAGTAAACTGCTCAAAATATTTGATATATCTTGCAGCCAAATCTTTAGCTTTAGCTTCCCAATCCGAATTGTTTTCATAAGTATCTCTTGGGTCAAGGATATTTTCTGAAACATTGGGCAATGCAACTGGAAATTCCAGATTCATCACCGGGATTTTATTGGTTTGGGCTTTGTCAATACTTCCGTCAATGATGGCATCGATAATCGCTCTTGTATCTTTCAGGGAAATTCTCTTTCCGGTTCCATTCCAGCCTGTATTTACTAAATAAGCTTTTGCGCCGTGTTCCTTCATTTTTCCAATTAATGTTTTGGAATACATCGTTGGATGGAGCGTCAAAAATGCTTCTCCAAATGCCGGTGAAAAAGAAGGAGTCGGTTCTGTAATGCCTCTTTCTGTACCTGCTAATTTGGATGTATGGCCACAAAGGAAGTGATACTGCGCCTGTTTATCCGTCAATATAGAAACCGGAGGCAAAACCCCGAATGCATCGGCTGACAAATAAATGATCTTGCTTGCGTGACCAGCTTTGGAAGGCAGAACAATTTTGCTGATATGATAAATCGGATAAGAAACTCTTGTATTTTCTGTAATCGAACCGTCGGCATAATCTACGTTGCCTTCATCATCCGTAACCACATTTTCCAGCAATGCATCTCTTCTGATTGCGCCGTAAATATCCGGTTCTTTTTCTTTGCTGAGATCAATTACCTTAGCGTAGCAACCACCCTCATAATTGAAAACCCCGTTATTATCCCAACCGTGTTCATCATCACCAATCAGGTAACGTTTCGGGTCTGCAGATAGTGTCGTTTTTCCTGTTCCGGACAGTCCGAAGAAAACCGCCACATCACCGTCCTCACCTACATTTGCAGAACAATGCATAGACGCCATTCCTTTTAGAGGAAGATAATAATTCATAATGGAAAACATTCCTTTTTTCATTTCTCCGCCATACCAAGTTCCGCCGATTATCTGCATTTTTTTGGTCAGATCGAACATTACAAAAACCTCAGAATTCAGGCCGTGTTGCTCCCAGTTTGGATTTACAGATTCGGAAGAATTAATCACTACAAAATCCGGTTCTCCATAATGCTGAAGGTCATAATGAGAAGGACGGATGAACATATTCATCACAAAATGCGCCTGCCAGGCCACTTTGGTCACGAACCTTACTTTCAGTCTTGTATCCTCATTAGATCCGCAGAAAGTATCGATAACATAGATTC
>JAEXJU010000210.1 GCA_023448955.1 Bacteroidota bacterium | reverse complement strand
ATGCAATATTGTATGAAGTAAACTTAAAAGACGAATTTGATTACTTAGGGAGAATAAAAATAATATATGATTGGCATATCCGTTGGATATATTTAAATAATTACAATGGTTGCTTATTTCAGAAGGCGACTATTGAAATATTAAATAAATATCCTGCTTTAGCTAAAACAATTACAGAACATAAAAATTGGTTGCGAAAATTAATTGAAGAGTTATTGATAGGTCTTCACGTCGATCAACCAAAAATTTTAACTGATATATTTTTAAATGTTATAGATGGTCTAATGATTAATGTTAGAAACTATAGTGATATGTGTAAAAGTAAACAATCTTGGAGTTACATCAAAAAATTAATATTAGCGAGCCGAATGTTAAATGTCTAATATATCTGTATCTTCAGTCCTATAGCTTATATTGATTATTTTTAGTTCTACTAAGACAAGGCTTCTGTTAAAGCTTGTCTTAGCTTTATACTTTTGGGAAACGATAAAATCTTAAGTTGAGTCTGCATGAATAAGTGCATTACTGACTTGCTTCAAGCTATAAAGTAATTGTCCTAAAAGTACATCTTTATTACTCAATGTAACCAATATCATTGGGTGGTGAGGTGCGGGGATGGACGTCAAAATAGCTTTACCATTTTCAGCATCGAAGGTGATGCTTTGACAGCCAGTAAGATTAATTTCATTTAAAAAAGCACTAACCATTGCAAGAATAGAACTACTAACAGCAGCAAGTTTAGTGCTGTTATAATTATTCCTTTTATAGACAGAAGTTAGCTCAAAGCCATCGGTTGAACACAGCATAACATAATTGATACCCTTAATACTGGTTAAAATATCATTAGCATGAATCTTCCCTAATTCAATTAATTCTCTTGGAGCTGTACGTTGTTGTGTATCTGGAATACTAAACATATAAAATATCTCAACTAATTATGATTTCCTAAATTTACAACTACATTTGAAATTAAAGTTTCAATTAGTAATAGTATAAAATCTTGCGTAGATGTGCTTGAGAAAAATATAGGATGTTTATAATTGTTTTTTATCATAAAATTTCGATATAATGAAGTCATGTGTTTTTTGTTATTTGATAGCACCCCTATAGAAATATTTTTAGTATATTTTTTAATTTCTTTTAAATAAGTTTTTAAGTTTTCAAATGAAGTTGTTTTAATATTTTCTAATAAAATAATTATACCTATAATATTTTTTCTATGAAAATTAAATTCGATATCTAGTATTTTACACTCATTTACTGAAATTGTCTTAACTTCACAACTCGTATAATCGAAATTGATTAAACTTTGATTGGTGATTTGTTCTTTAGAACTTATTTTAACTAAGTTATTGGTCTGAATTTTTATCCTGTAAAGACTTGAGATTAAAATTATTTTATGATTTTTTATTAGCATGATATTTCCTTAAATTTTGAATTTATTTCTAATACGGCTAAATAAATTATTGAAAAAACTCTTTTGCTCATCTATTTTCAAAGATTCGTTCATTCTGTAATGACTTTCATTTTCTAAAATTATTTTTCCATTCCTTGATATGAGACATGCAGCAATAAACTGTTGAATTATTTCAATAGGTAAATTTAATTCTCTGGAAACTTTTGCTAATTGTGCTCCTTGTATATAGCATGCTGAAAGTTGTAATATAGTTTTTTGATCTTTTCTTTGAATAGGCTGCGGCCAATAATCAATTTTATAATATGTACTCTCCAATAAAGTTAAACACTTAAAGTCTGGTGAGCGCCAAAAAAGATTCCAAAGCCAATCTTCTAAGTTAGATTCAGCAGTAAGTGTGTTTTTTAAAAAATCTAAATTTTTTGCTAGCTCATAATTGAAGCTAAAATCAGTTGCCCTTGGTAATTTAGCGGGATCAAAAAAGGCTAATCTATTTTTGGTATCAATAATTGCTAAAGTTCCATTGTTATCAAATAAGTGTAATTGAACATTTTCAAATTTGAATATTTCCCCTAAAAATTTTAAATTTATAGCATTGTGTTTTATTTGATTGTTTTCATTTCTACTAATAGATTCAATAGATAAATTTCTTATAACATTAAATTGTATCCAATTTTTTAGTATTGTAGATTGTTGAATTGATGTGGATATTTCATCATTTTCAATAGTGATGATATTTTGTTTTTCTGAAATTTTAAGATATTTAATTTTTCGTTGCTTTATAAATCGTTGTATAGTGTGAGTGTCGAAAATTGAATCACCTACTATGATGAGGTCTATATTTTCATCTAATGTATAGATCCAATTGAGATGTATTTGTCTTGGAATTATTCTTCGTAATTCACTTTTTAACTCTAAAGTTGTTTTGATGTCTAAACCTAGAATTATAATATTGATATAAATCTCATTCATGGTATCACTTTATTTTAAAGTTTATTTATTAGTACCCCTTATGCAAGATAAGTTTGTATAAGGGGTTTGATTTATTTAAGAAAAGTCTAATTCTTTTTCGAAAGTTTTTAATTCGTGTCGTGCCATAGCTAAATTAGATTTAGCACGATCTAATACAAGATATAAAAATAAGTTTCCATTGCTTTCTAATGGTCTTATCAAGTGGTAGGCTTTACCAAGTGTAATAAGAATATCTTCGATATCATCATTTAGTTTTAATGAACTCGCCACGCGACGTTTTGCGCGAACTACTTCTGTATTACCAGCTGCCGCCAACTCTAAATCAAGAGTTCCTTTTTGTTGAGTTGATAGCGCTAAACCGCTTTCAGCATCAACCAATGCTGCTGCCACAAAACCATCGATACCTGTCAAACTTTCTAAAGAAATTTTAGCCATTTTTATCTCAACTTTTTATTTAGATTTAATATTCATAAAGAAAATCTTTACTGAATAATTTTAAACTTAGAATATTTACACATATTTTTATTAAGAAATTCTATGTAATTAATATTCTCAACTAAAGGTATCGAAAGTTTAGAAAAATGTATTGACATTAATATGGGGTAAAATTGATATTTACGATTTTTTTAAAAAATTATGTAATTTATTGATATTTATTGAACTAATAGTCAATTTGTTGACCTAGTTTGATATTTCCGATGAAATTTATTTCAAAAGTTTTTTGTTCACGTGATCGAGATAGCATTTTTGCGTATGCGAAGGAAAACTGATATTCATTTTAAGCGTGGAGAAAATTTTTTCAATTCTTAGTAAATATTAGATATTAATATTCAATTAAATCATTTGTTTATAGGCTTATGATCTAAGATCTGCGCTGAGTCTAGATATAGAATTTACATATTCTTTTCGCAGAATAGTAAGTTAAAAATTTGTAGTTCTGATTGCAAAGTATAAAAAATGGCTTCTTCTTAATTTGAATTTTATTTTTACTTGTAAGTGTCTATAAAAACCATAAAAGC
>JAEXJU010000118.1 GCA_023448955.1 Bacteroidota bacterium | reverse complement strand
CAGCTCCCGAAATCTTTTAATTGTAATTCTGATCTTCTTTGCAGAAGTTCTGATAGCCACCAAACTCAAAGATATTTATTTTGTCCGGGCCTATTTGGGAGATGTTCTGGTGGTGATGCTGATGTATTATTTTATCAAAGCTTTTTTTGATTGTAGCTCAACAAAACTCATAATTGGCATCTTTATTTTTTCCTGTTTCATAGAGTTTGCCCAGTATTTTCACTTTGGAGAATTATTGGGTTTCAAGGACAATCGCATTATGATGATTATTCTTGGCAACTCTTTCAGCTGGATCGATATTATCTGTTATCTCGCGGGCTGTCTTCTGCTTTTTTTGTTTATCCAATTAGATTGGAACAAAGATTACAGCGGCAATAGCAGCGGCTCCAATAATAACGGATGATAAAACATCAGGCTTTTTGATCTCGCGTACTTCATTTCTCGGGATTTCTACAACAGCGCCAGATTTGTCTTTTCCATAGATTTTATCCGCATCTACTTTTATGATTTCCAATTTTTGAGTTTTTGCATCATTAGTCTGTACCGTATATTTTTTATAAAGCTCCAATGTATTGTCATTCATTGGTTTATTAGGACTCACAACTCTTGTCTGGCAAGAAATCATCAGAGCAAACAATGATAAGGTAAATAATTTGAAAATAATTTTAGGATATTTCATTATGATAAAAAAGTTTTGTCAAATTTAGCTAAATTTTTCACTAATTCGAATTAAGTTTTTGAGAAATTAACCAAGCTTCACTCCAGCAGGCCTGAAAATTAAAACCGCCTGTAATAGCATCAATATTAAGAACTTCTCCGCAAATATAAAAATTTGGCAACAGCTTCGAGGCCATATTTTTAAAATCAACTTCCTGAAGATCTACACCGCCGGCAGTTACAAACTCATCCTTATAAGTAGATTTGCCGGTCACTTTCATTTTTTTTCTGCACAAAGCTTCCAATATTGCATTCATCTCTTTTCCGGATAAATTAGCGGTTTGCTTTTCCGGACTGATGTTGCAAATCTCCAGAACCTTATTCCAAAAACGGTTGGTTACGTTAAATATTTTAGATTGGCCGATAGATTTTTTAGGATTCTGTGTCTTGAAGATTTTTAATAGATTTTCTGCCTCAGAAATTGGTACTGAAAGAAAATTTACCTCGATTTCGAATTGGTATTTTAACTGAGCCAGTGTTCTTGCTTCCCAGGCAGAAATTTTAAGTACAGCTGGTCCGGAAAGTCCCCAATGCGTTATCAAAAGCGGACCGGATTCTGATGTTTTCAGACTAGGAATCTGGATTTCTGCGTTTTCAAAACTGGTTCCGGGAAGATCGTTCAGCAGGTCATCCTTAATGTTGAATGTAAATAGTGACGGAACAGGCTCTATAATTTTATGCCCGAGTTTTTCAATGATTTTCAATGATTTAGGCGAGCTTCCCGTGGAATAAATGATGTTGTCTGCCAGGAAATCGCCTTGCTTGGTTTTAACCAGATAATTATTGTCTTGGTTGATGATCTCTGAAACCGAAACCTGGGTTTTTATTTCAAAATTTTTACGAATTACTTCGTTGGTCATTGCATTAATGATGTTTTGCGAAGAGTCCGAAACCGGGAACACCCGATTATCTTTTTCGATTTTTAGAGGAACATTTCTGGACTCGAACCATTCCATTGTATCTCCCGGCTGGAATTTTGTGAAAACGCTGAGTAGTTCTTTGCTCCCTCTTGGATAAAATCTGGCGAGTTCTCTCGGGTCAAAACAGGCGTGCGTAACATTGCAACGTCCGCCGCCAGATATTTTTACCTTTTGCAGTACATCCGAATTCTGCTCCAGGATAGTAACGTCATACTTCACCTCATCCAGATTTGCAGCTGCAAAAAAACCGGAAGCGCCACCGCCAATGATTATTATTTTCTTTTTTTGGAAATCCATTCCTGCAAAATTACATTTTTAATATCCACCTCAAATGGTTAATTTTGAACAATCATAAAATTAAATAAAATGTCTGTTTATTACCATAAATTTGAAGTCAGATGGAGTGACATTGATGCCAACCGTCATCTTGGGAACTCAACCTATGTCGATTACTGCTCACAAACCAGAATGGCTTTCCTTAACAAAAATAAAATCGGATTAACTCAGCTGAACCGCTGGGGCGTTGGTCCGGTTATGCTTCACGAGCGCTATTCATTCTTCAAGGAAATCTATGCGGATCAAACAGTTTTTGTTGGCTTGGAAGTGTCTGCGATGTCGGAAGACGGATCTATTTATCAGTTTGTGCATAAATTTTACCTGCCAGACGGAACTCATTGTGCAACAGCCGAAGCTACGGGCGTTTGGATAGATATGATGCTCAGAAAAACGACGACACCGCCTGAAGACATTATGGAAGTTATGAACGAGCATAAATCAGGGAATGTACAAACTATCTCAAAAGAATTCCTGAAGACTCTGCCTTTCCGTCCGGAAAATATTGACTCTGAAACTTTTAAGTAAAGATTAATAGTAATCGAGAGAAATTTCGATTGTTTTTAATCGATTATAATTAATCAAATATCATTTATTAAATGCTAGAAGATAAATCACAAGACCTAACGCCGATATCAAAACTTGGAGAGTTTGGGTTAATAAAACATCTAACGGAACATTTTCAGATACTTCAGGATTCTACAAAGATTTCGGTTGGTGATGATGCTGCAGTTATAGATCCAGAAAATAAAAAAGTGGTAATTTCCACAGATATGCTTGCGGAAGGGGTTCATTTCAATCTTGGATATGTCCCTTTAAAACATTTAGGGTATAAAGCCGTTGTCGTAAACCTGAGTGATATTGCCGCCATGAATGCAGTTCCTACTCAGATTTTAGTTTCAGTTGCGGTTTCCAACCGTTTTCCGGTTGAAGCTTTGGAAGAAATCTACTCCGGAATCGCTTTGGCTTGTAATCGTTATAAAGTAGACTTAATTGGCGGAGATACAACTAGTTCCAATGCTGGTTTGGTAATAAGCATAACAGCTATTGGTCTGGCAGACGAAGATAAAATTGCAAGAAGAAATGGCGCAAAACCCAATGATCTTTTGGTTGTAACAGGAGATCTTGGCGGCGCTTATATGGGATTACAGATTCTGGAAAGAGAACATTCCGTATATTTGGCAAATCCGAATATGCAGCCTGAAATGGAAGGTTATGATTACATTCTGGAAAGACAGCTGAAACCGGAAGCAAGGACGGATATCAGAGAAAAACTGGAAGAATTGGATATTTTACCATCTTCTATGATTGATGTTTCAGACGGTCTGGCATCAGAGATACTTCATTTATCAGATCAATCTGGTGTAGGATTTCATTTGTATGAAGAAAAAGTTCCTATGGACAGTGTCACTATTTCTACTGCAGAAGAACTTAATCTCAATCCTGCAATGGCTGCATTGAACGGTGGTGAGGATTATGAATTATTATTTACCATTTCTCCTTCAGACTTTGAGAAAATCAAAAATCACCTGGATTTTACTATTATTGGTCACGCCACAGAAACCAAAGATAATTTTCTTGTAGCGAGAGGTTCTAATCAGCTGATCCCGCTCACAGCGCAGGGTTGGGACGCTTTTCTTAACAAGGAATAATTTTTGGAATAAAACTTGTAAAACACAATTAAATTTAGAATAAACGATGAAAATCCTTAAAATTTCTTCTTATGTTTTGGGAGCATTCGGGCTTGTAGCCTGTGTTACCAACCCTATAACAGGCAGATCTTCTATACAGATCGCCAACAATTCCGAAATTGCTACTGCAGCGGCGTCAGAATACAGAACAACTTTATCTAAGGCTAAAGTAATTACAGGCACTGCAGATGCAAACCGGGTTAAAAATGTGGGAGCACGAATTAAAAATGCGGCTTACTCCTATTATAAAAGCATTGGGCGCGAATCTGCACTTGCAGGGTACAACTGGGAATTTAATTTGATTCAAGATCCTCAGTTGAATGCTTGGTGTATGCCTGGCGGTAAAGTTGCCTTTTATTCGGGGATAATGCCGGTGTGTAAAGATGATAATGGTGTAGCGGTAGTGATGGGACACGAGGTTTCCCATGCCTTAGCTGGTCATGGAAATGAGAGAATTTCCCAAGCTATGTTAGCACAATATGGTGGCAGTCTTCTTGGAGGGACAATGTCTAACAGTCAGTGGGCTGGTGTTTTTGAAAAAGTGTATCCAATTGGTGCACAAGTAGGTCTTTTAGCTTACGGAAGAAAACAAGAATCCGAAGCAGATGAAATGGGTCTTCAGATAATGGCAATGGCCGGTTATGATCCTAGAACTGCAATTTCTTTCTGGCAAAGAATGGAATCGTCTTCTACAGGAAACAGGCCGCCTGAATTTTTATCTACCCACCCGAATCCTGCTAACAGAATCGCTGATCTGAATGCCGATATGCCAAAAGCTTTGCAATATTACAAAGCAGCAGGCGGTAAACTTTAAAAATTTTTCCTTACTTTATATCAAAATCACAATTATGAAAAGTTTAATCGTTATTGGTATTATTTTATTCGGTCTGGGAGGACTTCTATTTTATCTGAATGATATGGCTGTAGATCTCCGAGTGGTTTATGGATCACTGTGCGGAATAGGAATCGGTCTTA
>JAEXJU010000035.1 GCA_023448955.1 Bacteroidota bacterium | reverse complement strand
CTTTTACAGATGGGCGTGACTGCGACCCCAAGTCAGGAAAAGGTTTTATTGAAGATTTGCTGAATCATATGAAATCCACAACAGGAAAACTGGCATCGGTGATTGGTCGCTACTATGCGATGGACAGAGATAAACGCTGGGAGCGTGTGAAGCTGGCGTATGATCTTCTGGCGAACGGTGTAGGTGCAGAAACCAAAGATTTCGTGCAATCTATTCAGGATTCTTATAATCAGGATGTGACAGATGAGTTTATCAAACCGATTGTAGGCGTTCAGAATCATTTTCCGATTGCCAGAATAGAAGACCACGATGTGGTGATTTGTTTTAATTTCCGTACGGACAGAGGCCGTGAGATCACCGAAGTGCTTTCCCAGCAGGATTTCCCGGAATATGGTATGAAAAAGCTGGACTTGTATTATGTGACATTGACCAATTATGATAAAACCTTCCAGAATGTAAAAGTTGTTTTCGATGAGAATGTTCTTCAGAAAACAATGGGTGAGGTTCTGGAAAGTGCAGGTAAATCCCAGATCAGAATTGCAGAGACAGAGAAATATCCGCACGTTACATTCTTTTTCTCAGGTGGTCGTGAAGCAGAATTTGTTCAGGAAAGACGTCTGCTCTGCCCAAGCTCGAAAGATGTAGCAACCTATGATCTTAAGCCGGAAATGTCCGCTTACGATATCACAAACACCATAGTTCCGGAACTGGAAAAAGAGACGGCGGACTTTGTTTGCCTCAATTTTGCCAATACAGATATGGTAGGTCACACCGGAGTTTTCTCGGCAGCGGTAAAGGCAGCTGAAGTTGTGGATGAATGTATCCAAAAAGTAGCAACTACAGCATATGAGCACGGCTACGCCGTTTTTATCCTGGCAGACCACGGTAATTCTGACGTGATGGTAAATCCAGACGGTACTCCGAATACACAACATTCCACAAACCTGGTTCCGTTTATTGTGATGGATAAAGACCATACGTGGAATCTTCAGCCTGGTAAGCTGGGCGATGTGGCGCCTACAATACTTAATGTAATGGGTGTTGATATTCCTGAGGAAATGACAGGGAATATTCTTGTAAAATAAACAATTGTTAGTCATATTAAATTACAAAAGCTGATTATTTAATCAGCTTTTGTATTTCTTAAGGTGTTAGATTATGTTAAATTTCAGGTCGTTATGCAGTGAATAATATTATTTTATCGTACCTTTACTGACTTAAATTATTATTTTTTGATGCAAGAGAAAGAGTTACAATTAGAAGTGATGAAAACATTGGAGCAAAATATGGACGAGTTTATCAGTTCATATCTTACCCCGATAGAAAAAATTTGGCAACCTTCGGATTTTCTTCCGGATAGTTCTGGTGAGAATTTCAAAGAAGAAATTGAAGAACTGCAAACGTTTGCCAGAGAGATGCCGTATGATCTTTTTGTAACACTGATAGGTGATTGCATTACTGAAGAAGCTTTGCCTACCTATGAATCCTGGTTGATGGGACTGGAAGGAGTAAATCAGGAGAACAGAACTGGGTGGACACAGTGGGTAAGAGCGTGGACTGCTGAAGAAAACCGTCACGGTGATCTTTTAGGAAAGTACCTTTACCTGTGCGGACGAGTCAATATGCGTGAGATGGAAATCACCACCCATCATTTGATCAATGATGGCTTTGATATCGGCACCAGCTCAGATCCATATAAAAATTTCGTTTATACCAGTTTTCAGGAAACAGCAACCAATATCTCTCACAGAAGAGTAGGGACGTTGGCAAAACAATCTGGTAATAAAAAGCTGGCTCAGATGTGCGGCGTGATTGCTGCAGATGAAGCCAGACACGCAAAAGCTTATAAAGATTTCTCTGCAAGAATTTTTGAAATGGATGCCAGCGGAATGATGCTTGCTTTTGAAGATATGATGCGAAGAAAAATTGTAATGCCGGCGCATCTTCTGAGAGAATCGGGACAGAAAGCAGGCGAGCTTTGGGAGCATTTTTCTGATGCGGCACAACGTGCTATGGTTTACACAGGACAGGATTATATCAATATTCTTAAAGATCTTTTGGATGAGTGGAAAATTGAAGGTATGAAAAACCTGAATGACAAAGCGGAACGTGCTAGAGATTATCTGATGAAATTGCCGGACAGATTACAAAGAATATCCGACAGGATAGCAACGCCACAACTGCCTTACAGTTTCAAATGGGTTAAAAGCTAAATAAATATTAGTGTACCAATAGGTGCACTTTTTTATTGCAAAATATTCTGTATCTCACTTTTTATTATTTCGTATATTTGTACGTTTTAATGTTTATTTAAAAATCAAATGATAAAAAGCAACAAAAAACTGGCAATCGATTTTGACGGAACCATCGTAGAAGATGCCTATCCGGGAATTGGAAAAGCAAAAACATTTGCTTTTGAAACTTTAAAAAAACTTCAGGGCGAGGGTTACAGATTAATTCTCTGGACTTACCGTCACGGAAAATCTCTAGAAGACGCTGTAGAATTCTGCAGAAAGAATGGACTCGAGTTCTATGCAGTCAATTCCAGTTTCGAAGGCGAGATTTTTGATTCTGAAACTCAATCCAGAAAAATAGATGCAGATCTTTTTATTGATGACAGAAATCTGGGTGGATTCCCAGGATGGGGAGAAATCTACCAGATTATCAATGAAAAAATAGAATTCCAGGTTGCAGGCGGAGAAGTATTTGCTTACTCCAAAATGAAAAAAGAAAAGAAAAAAGGACTTTTTTGGTAATAATGAAGACAAATAGATAATAGACGAATAGATGATAGACTTTGGTATCTATTTTCTATTCGTCTATTATCTGAATATCTAAATAAAAATGATTCAACTCAAAAATATAGATGAGCTTCGCCTGATGAAGCAAAGTGCAAGATTGGTGTCCCAGACATTGGGAATGTTGGCAAAGGAAATTAAGCCGGGTGTTACAACACTTTATCTGGATAAATTGGCTTACGATTTTATCAAAGATCACGGCGCAGAACCAGCATTTCTTGGATATGGCGGTTTTCCGGCTTCGCTTTGTATTTCTCCAAACGAACAGGTTGTCCACGGTATTCCTAATGCTACTCCAATTCAGGAAGGAACGATCCTTTCTGTAGACTGCGGTGTTTTCTGGAACGGTTTCGTTGGAGATCACGCTTACACTTTTGAGGTGGGAGAGGTTTCTGATGAGGTCAAAAAATTATTGAGAGTTACCAAAGAATCTTTGTACAAAGGGATTGAGCAATGTGTGAGAGGAAAACGTGTTGGCGATATTTCTCATGCTATTCAGAAACATTGCGAAAAAGAAGGTTATGGTGTGGTGAGAGAACTGGTTGGTCACGGTGTCGGAAGAAAAATGCACGAGGATCCACAGGTTCCTAATTATGGAAAACCAGGAAGCGGAAAAGTGCTGAAAGATGGTATTTGCCTGGCTATAGAACCGATGATTAATCTGGGAACTGAAAAAGTAAAGTTCCATAATGACGGCTGGACTGTTACAACTTTGGATAACCAACCGTCTGCACACTTTGAACACGATGTTTGCGTATATAATGGAAAACCCGTTTTGCTTTCCACTTACGATTATATTTACGATGCATTAGGAATCAAATCTGACGAAGAGAAAGCTTTTCAGGTTGAATTTTAATTATTGGCTTATTTGTGAAGCGACGAAGTCGCAATATGTTGGTACAAAAATAGAATGTTGGTAGAAAGGTGCGAAGCACCGAAATATTGGTAATTCAACCAAATTTATTAGCTTTAAGAAAATTATTAATCTTATGGCTGATTCCAATGCTACCTATTCTCAAATCCATATTCAATTGATTTTCGCTGTGAAATTCAGAGAATCAACAATCAATACACATTGGAAAGAAGAACTCTACAAGTATATTACAGGAATCATTCAAGCTAATAATCATAAATTACTTTGTATCGATGGTATGCCGGATCATATCCATATTTTAGTTGGTTTAAGACCAAACCAGTCGATTTCTGAATTGGTTAATCTAATTAAAAGCAATTCATCAAAATGGATTAATGAAAAGAGATTTTGTAATGAAAGATTTGAATGGCAAAAAGGTTATGGCGCATTTTCTTATGGTAAATCTCAAGTCGCAGATGTCATAAATTATATCAATAGTCAAGAAATTCATCATCAAAAAAAATCATTTAAACAAGAATATCTGGATTTTTTAAATAAATTTGAAGTCGATTTTAATGAAGAATATATTTTTAATGAATTAGAATGATTTTACCAAAAGTCGTGTTTGAAATGGAAATTTTACCCACATACCGGTGCTTCGCACCTTTCTTTGAAACCAGCTATTTTTCTACCAACATATCGCGACTTCGTCGCTGTTTATAAAAGCACAAATTGAAAAAAATTGCAAAATTTCTGCTGAATGCAGTGCCAAGACCAATGCTTATTAATTTGAGCCTATTTTTGCGTCCGTTGATTGTTTTGTTTTTCAAAGGAAATAATTTCACAGACCCGATTGACGGAAAATCTTATCGTAAATTTCTACCATATGGTTATGGAAAGCAACGTCCCAATGCCTTGTCTCCGGGAACTTTGTCTTTAGAAAGACACCGCCAGATGTGGCTTTATCTTCAGAAGGAAACTAATTTTTTCACTGAAAAACTAAAGGTGCTTCATATCGCTCCGGAACAGGAGTTTCTTCGAAAATTCAAAAAAATGAAAAATCTGGATTATACTTCTGCCGATTTGTTTTCACCGATTGTGGATGTTAAAGCTGATATTCTGGATTTGCCTTTCGAAAATAACAGTTTTGATGTGATTATCTGTAATCACGTTCTAGAGCATATTGTTGATGACAGAAAAGCAATGTCCGAGCTTTATCGTGTCATGAAAATCGGAGGTTGGGGTATCGTTCAGGTTCCGATGAAAAATTCACTCGAAAAGACTTACGAAGATTTCAGTATTACAGATCCCAAAGAGCGCCAGAAACATTTCGGACAGTACGACCACGTTCGTTGGTACGGAATGGATTACTTTGACCGTTTAAAAAGTGTAGGCTTCAAAACGGAAATCAATTTCTATTCTCAAAAATTCTCTGAGGCAGATATCAAAAGATTTGCTATTAATAGGAATGAGATTATTCCTGTAGTTAGCAAATCCTGATTTTTCAACTTAAAATTAATTTATATATTCAAACAATCGTTTGATAAACATGTGTTAAATATTCTTTAAAATTATTTTTTAATTCTCTGAATTTCAATAATAATAGTTTTTGTTAATTATATTTGATAGATTTTATTATTAATAACATAAGGTCTATTTTATTTATAATATATAAATTTGAACGTTTGTTTGAAAATAGATCTAAAAAATAAGTATTTATGAGGAATATCGCGCTTAGCTTTTTTGTTGTTTTAGGTATTTTGACGGCTTGTTCCAAGGCTGAGAAAAAAGATGACAAAAAAGAACTGCCGCCACAGCCATATCAATATATCGTAGCAAAAAGTGGCCCCGCTGAAAATATGACACAATATCCGGCCAGGCTGGAAGGGATTCAGAATGTTGAGATTCGGCCAAAAATAGATGGTTTTGTAGAAAAGATTTTCGTGGACGAGGGCAGCCAGGTGAATAAGGGACAGCTTCTATTCCTGATAAGAAATCCTCAGTACGAACAGTCCGTTCTTGCAGCACAGGCCAGCGTCAATAGCGCAAGAGCACAGGTAGCAACGGCACAGATGCAGGTGACCAAAACAAAACCTTTGGTAGATAAAAAAATTATCTCCGCTTACGAGCTGCAGGCTGCCGAATTAGCACTCAAATCAGCAAAAGCAGCTTTGGCAGAAACTCAGGCTCAGCTAACTAATGCGCAGGTAAACCAAGGTTATACTAAGATTTTCAGTCCGGTTAGCGGCGTTGTCGGAACGCTTCCTTTCAAAGCAGGAAGTTACATCAGCAGTGCCACATCACAACCTCTAACTACAGTTTCAAACGTTTCAAAAATATTCGCTTATTTTTCAATTAATGAAAAACAGCAGCTGGAATTCTTCAAGCATTCCACAGGTGCAACGATTCAGGACAAAATCAAAAATTCTCCTTTAGTAAATCTTGTTTTGTCGGACGGAAGCCAATATGACCAGAAAGGAAAAATAGAATCAATAAGTGGTTTGGTAGATCCTAACACAGGATCATTTTCAATGCGTGCCACTTTCCCGAATCCAAACGGATTACTCAGAAGCGGCTACAGCGCGACGATACAATTTCCGAACAGTCTGGAGAATGTTATCATTATTCCGCAATCAGCTACTTACGAATTGCAGGGAAAAGTGTTTGCCTATGTTATCGGTAGAGATAATAAAGTCAAATCAGTAGAAATCAAAATCGAAGAACTTCCGGACGGGCTGACTTATGCTGTAACCTCCGGCCTAAGACAAGGTGACAAAGTAGTAGTGGAAGGTATTGGTCTTCTGAAAGATGACACTCAGGTAGTTCCGAAAGAAGTAAGCTTGCAAAGCGCAATCAGCAAAAAGTAGTCTTAGTTTAATCTGAAAGATAGGTGTTATGATTTTTAATCTTCTTCACATATCTCTTTCCTTCTAGTCTAAAAAATATGTTTAAAAAATTTATAGAACGTCCGGTTTTATCTACAGTAATTTCCATCATCATTGTTATACTTGGTGTTTTGGGAATTGTGTCGCTTCCGGTCTCACAATATCCGGACATCGCACCGCCCACAGTAGTTGTGAGTGCAAGTTACCAGGGAGCTAATGCGGATGTTATCCTGAAAAGTGTCATTGTTCCGCTAGAAGAGCAGATCAATGGTGTGGAAGGGATGACGTATATGACATCTTCTGCAACCAATGATGGTTCCGGTTCCGTTACGGTTTATTTCAAACAGGGCGTTAATCCAGATATTGCCGCTGTTAATGTACAGAACAGGGTTTCCAGAGCTACACCATTGTTACCTGCAGAAGTAACAAGAGCCGGAGTTACAACCACCAAAAGACAAAGCTCCAACGTTTTGATTTTCTCTCTGTACAGTGAAAATCCGGCGTATGATATGACTTTTCTTCAGAATTATGCAAGCATCAATATTACACCGCAGATCAAAAGGGTAACCGGTGTGGGTGATGTGACGGTTTTTGGTAATAAGGATTATTCCGTCAGAATCTGGCTTGATCCGAATAAAATGGCGGCTTACGGATTGGTTCCTTCTGATATTAATACTGTTCTTGCAGAGCAGAATATTGAGGCAGCACCGGGAAGTTTAGGTGATGAAAGTGACCAGAGTTTCCGCTACACGCTCAAGTATAAAGGTAGATTGACAGAAATTCCGGAATTCGATAATATCATTATCAAAGCAACTGAAAACGGTCAGATCCTAAAGCTGAAAGATGTTGCAAGAATTGAGCTAGGTGCTCAGGATTACACCGGAAGCAGCGTTACGGACGGTCATCCGGCTATTGGTATGGCAGTGGCGCAGACTGCGGGTTCCAATGCTCAGGATGTTATTAATCAGTCGATAGCGGTTTTAGATAAAGCCCAGGAATCATTTCCGAAAGGAGTGAAATATGTGGCGTTAGTGAATGCCAATGACTTTTTGGATGCTTCTATTGAAAAAGTAATTCACACATTGTTTGAAGCGTTTATTCTTGTTTTCATAGTCGTATTCTTGTTTCTTCAGGACTGGCGTTCAACATTGATTCCTGCTATTTCGGTTCCGGTAGCTATTGTGGGAACGTTTTTCTTTCTCGATATTTTTGGATTTACCATCAACTTATTAACCCTTTTCGCATTAATATTAGCAGTAGGAATTGTAGTGGACGATGCCATTGTTGTGGTAGAAGCAGTTCACAGTAAGCTTGAACAGGGGGAAAAATCTCCTTTGAAAGCTTCTGTCAACGCAATGAATGAGATCAGCGGTGCTATTATCAGTATAACATTGGTAATGGCAGCGGTTTTTATCCCGGTAAGTTTCATTACAGGTTCGGCTGGTGTTTTTTATAAACAATTTGGATTAACATTAGCAATTTCAATTGTTCTTTCTGCGGTAAATGATTTCACATTAAGCCCGGGGGTTTGT